>NZ_JBSGBN010000031.1:0-79069 GCF_053601275.1 Streptomyces sp. NPDC004752
CGCCTCGGACCCGTCATGGGATCGCGGCCCGCCCAACTGTCCGGCGGCCAGCGCCAACGCGTCGGCATCGGCCGCGCACTGGTACGCGAACCCGACGTGCTCCTGATGGACGAGCCCCTGTCCAACCTCGACGCCGAACTGCGCGGCGAACTGCGGACGGAGATCCGCCGCCTGCAGCGCCACAGCGGCACGACCACCTTCTACGTCACCCACGACCAGGCCGAAGCCCTCGCCCTCGCCGACCGGCTCGTCGTGATGCGCGACGGACACATCGAACAGGACGGCCCACCCGAACACGTCTACCAAAAGCCCGCCACCCGGTTCGTCGCCTCCTTCCTCGGCGCCATGAACATCCTCGAACCGGCCGGGCCACACATCACACTGCCCACGCCCCTGCGCACCACACCCGACGGGGACCGGCCCGGCTGCTTCGGAGTCCGGCCTGAAGACCTCCGGGTGGTGACCGGCCCCGAACACGCCACCGATGCACAACTCGTGCTCCACGGCACGGTCGAGGGAAACGAACTGCTCGGCCGGGAACGCCTGGTGCAGTTCCGCACCGGCGGCGACCAACGCGTCCGGGTACGGATCCACGCCGACCAACCGGTGCCCGACAGGATCACCTGCGTCGCGAACACCGCGGACATCCACCTCTTCGACAGCACGGGACAGCGGCTACCAGGCACACTGCCGCTGTCGAGTCGATCACGATAGGAGAGTTACGATGTCCAACGGGGCTGTGCCGAACTATCTCGCGCTTGCCGACTTGCTCGAAACCTCGATCGCCACCATGAACGGCGGCGACCGGTTGCCGAGCGAGAACGAGCTCGCGGCACTGCACGGAGTGAGCCGGGTGACCACCCGCGCGGCTCTCCAGGAACTGGAGCGCAGGCACCTGGTGCGGCGCGCCAAGGGCTCCGGTACGTTCGTGGCCCTGCGTTTGGTGTTCACCATCAGGCCCGACCTGCCGCCGAGTTGGACCCAGACGGTCCGCCGCGGGGGCGGTGAGCCGTCGGTGAAGTCCGTGGACGCCGTCCTCACCCTGCCCGATCCGGAGACCCGCGAACGGCTCGAACTCGGTGTCAAGGACAAGGTGATCCGGTTGCGCCGGATCAACCTGGTCAACGGCCTGGTGGCCAACACGATGCTGAGCTATCTGCCGGCCGATCTCGCACCGGGCTTCCGTGACCTCCTCGCCGCGGGTGGCTCGCTGCACACCATCCTGACCAGCCTCGGCCACCACCCCCAACGTGAGTGGACACGCGTCGACATGCAGGTCCCGGACGAGGAGATCGCGGCCGACCTCGAACTGGAAGGCCGACCTCGGGTCTGGTGCCTCACCAGCCTGGTCGTCGACGGGCGCCATGGCCGGCCCCTTGAGTTCGGCCGTGGCTGGAGCAGGCCGGACGTGTTCGACATGCGCATGGAGTACGAGAACGAGCGCCGCACTCGCAGCTGGGGCGCAGCAAAGACTCATGCGCAGTGATCTGCATGCGCGCACCGGCCCCGGTGCTGTCGTGCACCGACCTCGGTGCTGTCGTGCATGTGCCCGGCAAGCCACTTGACGGCACGGTCGCGGCATGAGTTGCGCCGAGCCGGTGCGGGGAGCCTCGTCGGCAGTCGCCTCCTGATGTGACTGCCACATCCCCCGCGTCGCCGCTCCACCTCGCGAGCGACCACCTCAGAAAACCTCAGAACCCGCGGCGGTGCCGGTCGACGGCCCGCCGTAAGCGGCTGAGCCGCTTCGATACCCAACCCAGGAAGGAAAGCCGGCATGGAAACCACTCGTCCGGCGGCAGGCCGTAGCGCCCCGCCCGCGCTCGACGCGCACTCGATCCATGACGCACTGCGACAGGCCGCCGAACGCATCGACCTGACGGCGGAAGAACTGGAGCCGCCCGCGGTGCAGCAGGCGGTGCTGGAGGAGTTGACGCGGACGGTGCCCGCACTCGCCGACCTCATCCGCCAGGCCCGCGCACAGGTCGAGGTCCACGGCGGGGTCCGCTTCACCGGACTGCCCGTGACCTGCGACGTCGCGCTGATCGGTCTGCTCGCCGCATTCGGGCAGCCGACCAGCAAGGGGAACGGCGCCACCGCCGAGCGTCTCATCTACGAGGTCGCCCCCGACGATGCGGCCGCCGGTCCGACGCACCTGTCCAAGGGGCGCGCCGCCCAGGAACCGCACACCGACTCGCCCGTCCAGCAACGGCCGCACGAGTTCCTGGCGCTCGCGTGCGTGACCGGCGACCCCGCCGGTGGCGGGCTGTCCACAGTGGTCCACGCCGGTGACATAGCGGCCGTGCTCGATGAACGCGACGGCGGCGCGACGACCGCACTGCTGCGCGAGGAGACTTTTCCCTTCCTGGACACACCGCTGCGCCTGGCCGAACCGCCGGTGATCGCGCCCGTCCTGCGGTGGACCCCCGAGGAGCAATGGCGGGTGCGGTGGCGGCACGACGCGCTCATCGCAGGCTTCGAACGGCACCCCCGCGCCGCCAGTGCCGCACATCGCGCGGCCGTGGAGGCGTTCGCCACCGTGGCCGCCGACCCGGCGCTGACCGCGACGCTCCAGCTGACCCCCGGGGACATGCTGCTCCTCGACAACACCCGTGTGCTGCACGGTCGTACCGCGATCACCGGCACCGCGGCGCGACGACTGAAGAGAATAAAGCTGATCGGCGAAGGGAACGTGGCATGACGACGGCAGCAGGCGGACCCGAACACCTCGCCGGCGCTCTCGAACTGGCTGCCCGGTTCGATCTCCCCGCGATCCGGCCCCAGCACAACAACCCGACGTCCTGTCTGCCCGAGGTCGGCAGGTTGCTGGCGACGCTCGCCGCGAGCGCGCGACCGGAGGCCGTCGTCCTGGAACTGGGTACGGGCGCCGGGGTCGGCACGGCCTGGCTCGCGCACGGCCTGGCTCCGGGCGCCCGGCTGGTCACGATCGAGGCCGAGGCCGAGCGGGCCGCCGCGGTCGCCGCGCTGTTCGCCGGGGACCCCCGGGTGAGCGTGGTCCACGGCGACTGGCACGCGGTCGAACCCCCGCCCGGCGGCGTGGGCCTGCTGTTCGCGGACGCGGGGCTGCGCCGTGAACTCCACCCGCCGGCCTGGGACGAGATCGTCGACCTGCTCCACATCGGTGGGCTGCTCGTGTTCGACGACCTCACCCCGCCCGGCGGTCCGGCGCCGTTGCACAACGAAGAGGACAAACGGCGGTTCGTCCTGGGCCATCCACGGCTGCGGGGCGTCGAAGTGGCCGTGTCCCCGGAGTCGAGCGTCCTGATCGGAGCGCGCCATGCCTGAGTCCGGCATGTCGGACCTGCCGAGTGCCCCGTTCGAGCCCTGGCCGACCGCGCAACTGCATGTCGAGTGGGGCAGGCAGGCCGCCCGGCTCGCGGCCGACCGTGGCGACGCGGTCGTGGTCGTGGACACACTCACCTTCTCCACCACGGTGACGATGGCGGTCGGCCGGGGCGCGGCCGTGCTGGCACTGTCCCGTGCCGAAGTCGCCCGGCTGGGCGGTCCGGACGGGGTCGCACGGACCTACCGGGTACCGCCGCCCGCGCTCACCCGGGACCGGACGGATGCGAAGCTCACGTTGTCGCCCAGCAGCGTCGGCAACATCGTCGGTGGTGACGAGGTCGCGTTGACCTCGCTGAACGGCGCGGAGATCGTCCGCAGTGCGCGGCACGCCGAGGTGCTGCTGGCCGGCTGTCTGCGGAACCGGACAGCGGTCGCCCAATGGTGTGCCCATGCCCTCACCAGCGGTGCGGTCCGCCGGGTGACCATCATCGCGGCCGCCGAGCGCTGGTCGTCGGTGCTCGATCTCACCGAGGGGATGCGTCCCGGCATCGAGGACTGGCTCGGTGCCGGTGCGATCGCGGCCGCGGCGGCCGCGCGCGGGGTGAGCCTGTCGACCGAGGCGAAGGCCGCCGCGTCGACCTATGCCGTTGCCGAGCGCGACGGCTTGGACGGGTGGCTACGCGGTTCGACCACCGGCCGCGAGCTGATCCAGAAGAGCTTCGGGCCCGACATCGACGAAGCCGCCCGGCTCGACCACGACGAGACCGTGCCACGGCTCGACGACCGGGGATTCTTCCTCTCCGCCGACCGCACCTGACCAACCCGGACAGGTCTGATCTGGACCGCTGCCTCACGCCGGGCGGGGACGGCTGTCGCCGGTCTGCCTCGCCCCGTACCCCACGTCTGCGGCTGCCGCCGGCGGGTTACGGGAGTACGAACCGTGGTCTCTCGCCGGGGGTTTGTAACGGTGAGGACCAGTCGGTGGATGAGGTCAGCGGTCCAGGCCCGCGCCGAGGAGGCGCCCCAGAGGCGTGCGTCCTGCGAACAGCGTCAGGCCCAGTGCGATGCCGCCCGCTGCGCTGAGGGCGAAGTAGGGGCCGTTGTCGATGGCCGTGAACAACTGGCCCAGCAGACCTGAGAGAGATGAACCCAGGGCGAGGGTGAGGAAGTTCAGGGCGACCATCTGGGAGCGGAACTTGTCCGGGCCGATCCTTGTGGCGAGGGAGAGCCCGATGGGTCCGATGAGGACTTCGGAAGATCCGGCAACCACCATGAACAGGAGGATGAGGAGGAGGGGGATGTCGGATTCTCCGGTGGCTTCGATGACGATGAGCAGGAACAGATAGGCGCAGCCGAGCTGGGTCAGGCCGAGGGCGACCTTGGTGACGGGCCCTGGTTGACGTTCCCCGAGCGTGCTCCACACCCGGGCGATGAGTGGAGTGATGAGGACGGCTGCGAGGGGGGCGGCGGTCGTGACCCAGGCGGCCGGGAAGGCCCATCCACCGATGTGCAGGTCGATTCGTTCGGTGATGAGGATCGATATCGCGGTGAAGTTCTGCCAGAGAAACCCGAAGTACAGGCCGGAGGTCAGAAAGAGGGGCAGGTATCCCAGGATGCGCCGCCGCTCGTCCTTGGTGACCGATGACGCGGTGGTCATGATGAGGAAGGAGGCCGCGGCGGCCACCAGTGCGGCGATACTCACCACCGTGGACAGGTTCTGCGCCCGGAGCAGGCCGGCGGCCACGGCCGTGCCCACCGCGGCGAGGCATACGAGAGCCACGACGATGACGAGTGGACGGCGGCTCGCGGGCAGCGGGTTGCTGACGATCCGGGCGCGCTCGGGCAGGTGCTTCATCGAAACGGCGTACTGGATGAGTGCGGCGCCCATACCGAGCGCGGCCAGACCGAACCCGTAGTGGAAGCCCCATTCGTTCTGGGCGAAGCCGGTCGTGAGCGGCCCGACCACGGCGCCGATGTTGATCGCCATGTAGAAGTAGGAGAAGCCGGCGTCCCGATCACGTTGATCCGGGTTCTGGTCCAGCACGAAACCCACGATCGAGGTGATGCTCGTCTTCAGTGCGCCGGTGCCGAAAATGATGCACAGCAGTCCGGCGCCGAGGCCGCCGAGGCCGGGTGAGAAGGCCAGCACGATGTGCCCGACCGTGATGACGATGGCACCGGACAGCACCATGTACTGCGGGCTGACCAGCCGGTCCCCCAGCCAGGCCCCGAGCACCTGCGACAGATAGACGGCGCCGCCGTAGGCGCCGACGATGCCCGCCGCGACGGCCGGGTCCATGGCGAGGCCGCCGTCCGCCACCGCGTAGAGCAGGTAGAACGAAAGGATGCCCTGCAGGCCGTAGAAGGAGTAGCGCTCCCACAGCTCGGTGAAGGCCATGCTCCGCAGGGCGCGCCGGGAGGCGGGCCCGGGCGCCCCCGGCACCGCCTTCGGCCCGCGCGTATCCAGCATCTGCTGCGATGGGGTGTTCATTCGCTGAGTCCTGCCAGGCGGGAACCGAAACGGGCGATGAGCGAGGTGTTCTGGGAGTGTCGGCTTTCCTCCCAGCGGTCGGCGATGCCGAAGAGCCGGTACATGGCGTGCACGCCGATCCAACGCAGTGGTTCGGGCTCCCAGCGTCCGGAGTCGTGGTCGTTCCACGGAAGCCGGGTCAGCGCGGTGTCGCGACCGGCGGCCCGGTCCAGGAGTGTCCTTGCCGCGAGTTCGGTGGCCGCCATGCCGTGTCCGGCGTATCCACGCGCCACGCCGATTCTGCTGTACGGGTCGAAGTGGACTCCGGCGCACCAGTCACGTGTGACACCGATGGCGCCCCGCCAAGCGTGTTCGATCGTGAACTGTACGTCGGGGAAGAACATGCGAAGGCGTTCGCTCAGCATGCGCACGGTGCGGGCGTCCACAGTGCCCTGGCCGGGCATGCCGGAATGGAAGGCGTAGGGGGTGCCGCGGCCGCCGATGGCGATACGGCCGTCCTCGGTGCGCTGTGCGTAGATGAAGGTGTGCGCGCCGTCGTCGAGGCATTCGCGCCCCTCCCAGCCGATCCTCTCCCACACACGTCCGGGGAGCTGGTTGGTGACGACCATGGAGGAGTTGATCGGGATCACTTCCCGCTTGCCGAGGCCGCGGGCGTCGCTTTCGATCTGCCCGGAGAACGCCTCCAGACAGGACAGAACGGTCTTGGCGTGTACGGTCCCGCGCGAGGTCGTCACCGCACCGGGCGCGATACGGGTGGCACGGGTGCCCTCCACGATGCGTACGCCCTTGGCCTCCACGACCGCGGCGAGACCTTGTACCAGCTTGGCGGGGTCGACGCGCACCGTGCTGCGAGCGAAGAGGCCGCCCAGCGCCGGATCGATGGCGATCCGCTTCTTCACGGCTTCGGCGTCGAGGAGTTCAAGATCCTCCGCACGGTATCCGTTGGCGAGGTTCGCGGCGTACGCGTGCTGGAGTCGCTTCATCGCCGCCGGGGTGGTGGCCACGTTCAGATGGCCGCCCCGGTGCTGATCCGCCTGTATTCCTTCCGTCTCCAAGATCCTGAGCGCGTTGTCGATGGACGCGTCCATCTCCCGCTGGAAGGACGCGACGGCGGCCGCGCCGTCCCGCCCCCGCTTGCTCACGGCCTTGGCGAATACGGCCCGGTTGCCCGGGAGGAGCGGGGAGAGCCAGCCGCCATTGCGTCCGGAGGCTCCGTAGCCGACCTCGTTGGCCTCCACGACGGTGATCTTCGCTTCGGGGCGTTCGACCATCGCGTGGTAGGCGGCCCAGATACCGGTCAGGCCGCCGCCGACGATGACGAAGTCCTGCTCCTCGTCCGGCAGACCGATGCGCTGCCGCGACGGGCCGGTCTGCCCGTCCGCGGTGCGAGCGGACCTCATCCAGTGTGATATTTCGCCGTTGCGATACGGGGTCATCAGTGCTCCGACCTGGATGCGTGTGATGCGGGAAGCAGGACTTCAGTAGGTGGGCGGTGACGTCGTCCAGAGGGCTCTGGACTCGTGCGTGTGTCGCACCCACGGTGTGCTCAGGTGGAGCGTTCGCCTGCTGCGACGTAGCCGGGAACCGACGCCCCGTCGGCGTCGGCTCGGTCAGTCGACATGGCCGGGAACTTAACAGGGCTGCGGCGCGCTCACAAGAGTCCACCGCCCAAGATTCGCTCGATTCTGTCGTCCGCACAGTTGATTCGAGCGAGAAGATCCGTCATTGTGCTTGAAACGACTGCATGGCTTGGTGTTCATGCAGAAGAGAGGGGCACTTCATGGACGACATCGACCGGGCCATCCTGCGGGAGCTGCAGGTCGACGGTCGCATCCCCTACGCCGAGCTGGGACCGAAGGTGGGGTTGTCGCCTTCGGCCGCGAGGCTCCGGCTGCAACGGTTGATCGACACCAAGGCGGTCCAGGTCGTCGGGGTGACCGACCCGATGACCATGGGACAGCAGGCGATGGCGCTCCTCGGCCTGCGCATCGGCGGCGATTCCCGCGCGGTGGCCGATGAACTGTCCCGGCATGACGAAGTCGTGTACACGGTCCTGACCTCCGGTCGCTATGACCTGTTCGCCGAGGTCGTATGCGGTCGCCCTGGTGATCTTCTGGACTTCATCAACGACGTCGTACGGGCCGTCGAGGGTGTCACATCCGTGGAGACCTTCACCTACTTCGCGATTCACACCCACCGCTTCTTGTGGGAAGTCGACTAGGCCCGAGCACCCGAGCATCCGCGCCCGGCCCGCCCACACCACGCTCCACCCACCAGCCGAGGAATCCCGCATGCTGCACGACGAGCACCACACCATCGACTTCTTCGCCCAGGACGCTCTTCCCGCACCACAGGTGACACCGGCCCAGGCGGAGCGCATCTGCGCCGAGCACCTCGGCATCGACGCTCGTGCGGAGGCGCTGGGAAGCCAGCAGGACGCCAACTTCCTGCTGCGTGCCGACGATGGGACGGCCTTGGCTGTTCTGAAGATCGCCAACCCCGCCTTCAGCCCTACGGAGATCGAGGCCCAGGACACGGCCGCCGACCTGATCGCCGCGGCCTACCCGGAACTGCGCATCGCCACCGTCCTGCGCCGCCCCGACGGCTCCCCGCGGTGCGCGACGGTGGACACCGAGAGCGGGCCGGTCATCGCGCGGCTGCTGCGCTACCTGCCCGGCGGCCCGCTCTCGGGACCGCGGCACCTGTCCCCGAGCACGGTGGCGGCCATGGGCACGATCGGCGGAAAGATCAGCACCGCCCTGGGCGACTTCCGGCACCCGGGCCTCGATCGCGTTCTCCAGTGGGATCTGCAGCACGCCGACCGCGTCGTCGCAAAGCTCGCGGAGCACATCGACGAGCCCGAGCAGCGCGCCGCCGTCCAGGCCGCGACCGCGGACGCCTGGGCGCAGGTCCAGAAGCACGCCGCCGTACTGCCGTCGCAAGCCGTGCACCTCGACCTCACCGACGACAATCTGATCTGTTCTCCCGACCGCCACCTGCCCACGCCCGACGGAATCATCGACTTCGGTGACCTGGCCACGAGTTGGGCGGTCGGCGAACTGGCCGTGCCGCTCTCCTCGATGCTCCACCACGACGGTGTCGAGCCGCACCACGTGCTGCCCGCCGTCCGGGCCTTCCACGCCGTGCGGCCGCTCTCCCTCCAGGAGGCGGAGGCGCTCTGGCCGCTCGTGGTCCTGCGCGCCGCCGGCCTGGTCGTCAGCGGGCGCCATCAGGCCGCCGTCGACGAGGACAACGCCTACGCCAAGTCCGCGCTCGACCGTGAGTGGCGGATATTCGAGCAGGCCACCCGCCTGCCGCTGCCGGTGATGAGCCACCTCGTCAAGGACGCGATCGGCCTGGCCGACCTGCCTGCTCAAGCCGATGCACCGGTGCACTCCCTGCTGCGAGGTCTCGCCGCCGACGACATCACCCTCCTCGACCTGTCCACCGGCGCCGACTCCACGGACCACGGTGCCTGGCTCGAAGCCGGCACCGAGGACCGGCTGTCGGCCACCGCGCTCATGGACGGGGCGGCTGCGGTGGCCACCCGGTACGCGCATGCGCGGCTCACTCAGGCTCCGGCGTTGTCAGCCGTGTCCGCTCCCACGGTACCCACCGGCATCGACCTGTGGCTCGGCCGGGCCACCGTGGCGCAGGCTCCCCGCGCGGGGACGGTCCTCGCCGCGGCACCGGACCGTGTGGAGATCGGCTACGGCCCGCAGGTGCTGACGTTGTCCTTCGCCCGCACGGTCGACCCGGTGGTCTGCGCCGGCTCGGCGGTCGAGGCGGGCGACGACCTCGCCCATCTGCCCTCCGGAACCTCGGTCCACGTCGCGCTGCGCACCGCCGACAGCCCTGGCGTCCCTCCCTTGGTGCGCCCCGAGTACGCCGCCGGCTGGCTCGCGCTCACCGCGGACCCCGCCCCGCTCATCGGTCTCCCGGCCGCCGACGGTGCGGAGCACCGGGATCTGCTCGACCGACGTGACGCCGTGTTCGCGACCGTGCAGGAGCACTACTACGCCAAACCGCCCCGCATCGAGCGTGGTTGGCGTCACCATCTGCTCTCCACCGACGGCCGCTCCTACGTCGACGTCGTCAACAACGTCACCCCCTTGGGCCACGCTCACCCTCGCGTCGAGCGGGCGGTCTCCCAGCAGTTGCGGCGGCTCAACACCAACTCGCGATTCCACTACGCCTCGGTGGTGGAGTTCACCGAGCGCCTCGCTGCCCTCCTGCCCGAGCCGCTGGACACGGTGTTCCTGGTCAACTCCGGTTCCGAGGCGGTGGATCTGGGCCTCCGGCTGGCCATCGGTGCCTCGGGACAGCAGGACGTCGTCGCACTGCGCGAGGCATACCACGGCTGGACCTACGCCTCCGACGCGATCTCCACCTCGCTCCAGGACAACCCGAACGCCCTCGCCACCCGTCCGAACTGGGTCCACACCGTGGACTCGCCCAATTCCTATCGCGGCCGGCACCGCGGGGCGGATGCGGTGCGCTACGGGCCCGAGGCCGCCGCGGTGATCGACGAGCTGGCCGCTTCCGGCCGCCCGGCAGGAGCCTTCCTCAGCGAGACCTTCTACGGCAACGCCGGTGGAGTGCCCCTGCCCGACGGCTATCTCGCCGAGGTGTACGCGGCGGTCCGCCGGCACGGCGGCCTGGCCGTCGCCGATGAGGTCCAGGTGGGCTACGGCCGTCTGGGACATTGGTTCTGGGGCTTCGAGCAGCAGCAGGTCGTCCCGGACATCGTGTGTGTGGCCAAGGCCATGGGCAACGGCCATCCCCTCGGCGCCGTGATCACGTCAAAAACGGTTGCCGAGCGCTACCGTGACCAGGGCTATTTCTTCTCCTCCACCGGTGGCAGCCCGGTCTCCAGCGTCGTGGGCCTCACCGTCCTGGACGCCCTGCTCGATGAGGACCTCCAAGGCAATGCGGTGCGCGTCGGCGGCCGTCTGAAGAGCCGCCTTGAGGCACTGGCCGACCGCTACGGCATCATCGGCGCCGTCCACGGCTCGGGCCTCTACCTCGGCCTCGAACTCGTCCGCGACCGCGTCACCCTGGAACCCGCCACAGAAGAGACCGCCGAGCTGTGTGACCGCATGCTCGACCTCGGCGTGGTCGTACAGCCGACCGGTGACCACCTCAATGTCCTGAAGATCAAGCCGCCGCTGTGCATCGACGCCGCCGCGGTCGACTTCTTCACCGACATGCTGGACCGCGCCCTCGCCCAACTCGGGTACTCCGGCTGACTCCGGTGCGGCGCGCCGGCCGGCGCGCCGCACCGGCAGCGATTCTCAACTCCCAAGGGGTGTATGGGTGTTGGGTCAGCACCTGGCAACCTCGCCCATCTGCTCGGCACCCTCGCCATGGCAGCACCCCGTTCCCGGGCCTCGCCGTAACGACGCAGGCCAGGGTCGACTGGTCGACGCTCGTCGTCCTCCCTACGGCCGGACTCCTCCATCTGCTGTTCCCTCGCTCCCCCGACCTCCCGGCCGAGCGGCGCGACGTCGAAGAAGAAGGGCTGCTCGATCTTGCACACTGACCTGATCATCACCGGCGCCAGGGTCCGCATCGCAGCGAAGCGCTGGGCCGAGGCCATCGCCGTCCGGGGCGGACGGATCGTCGTCCTCGGCGCCGAGGACGAGATCCGGGCGCTGGCCGGACGGCGCACCGAGCGCATCCACGCCCCCGGCGGCCTGGTGCTCCCCGGTTTCCAGGACGCGCATGTGCACACGCCTTTCGGCGGACGGAACCTGCTGCGGGTCTGGCTCAACGACCTCGTCGGCCGCCAGGCGTACCTGGACGCGATCGCCGCCTACGCCCAGGCCCACCCCGACGAAATGTGGATCACCGGCGGCGGCTGGGCCATGGAGCACTTCCCCGGCGGCACCCCCCGCAAGGAGGACCTGGACGCCATCTGCCCGGACCGTCCCGTCTTCCTGTTCAACCAGGACGTGCACGGCGCCTGGGTCAACTCCCGCGCGCTCGAACTCGCCGGGATCACCAAGAACACCCCGGACCCCACCGACGGCCGCATCGAACGCGACCCGGTCACCGGTGAGCCCACCGGGACCCTGCACGAGGGAGCGGCCTACACCGTCAACGACCGGATCGTCCCACTTCCGGACCAGGAGGAATGGCGGGCCGCGATCCTGGCCGGCCAGGACCATCTGCACGCCCTCGGCATCACCGGCTGGCAGGACGCCTGGGTCACCCCTGACACCCAGCACGCCTACCAGGCCCTCGCCGCCGACGGCAGGCTCACCGGCCGCGTCGTCGGTGCCCTGTGGTGGGACCGGCACCGCGGCCTGGAGCAGATCGATGACCTGGTCGCCCGCCGCGAGTCGGGACACCCCGTCAACTCCCCCCGCGCGCATCTCGGTTCGGGCTTCTTCCCGACCTCCGTCAAGATCATGACGGACGGCATCCTGGAGAACTACACCGGCGCGCTGCTGGAGCCCTACTGCGACGGCTGCGGCGGTGTCAGCGACAACCACGGCCTCACCTACGTCGACCAGGAAACGCTGACAGCCGCGTTGGTCCAGTTGGACGCGCTCGGCTTCCAGGTGCACCAGCACGCCATCGGCGACCGCGCCATCCGCAACGCGCTCGACGCCATCGCCGCGGCTCGGGCCGCCAACGGTCCCGGTGACCGTCGGCATCACATCGCCCACCTGCAAGTGGTCCAGCCGGACGACGTCAGGCGTTTCGCGGATCTGGACGTGATCGCCAATCTGCAGACCTACTGGGCGCAGAGCGAACCGCAGATGGACGAGCTCACCGTGCCCTTCCTCGGGCCGGAGCGCGCTGCCATGCAGTACCCCTTCGCGGACCTCTGGGCGGAGGGCACCCGCCTGGCCATGGGCAGCGACTGGGCGGTGACCACGGCGAACCCGCTGGAACAGATCGAAGTCGCCGTCCGCCGCGTCGACCCGGGAAACCGTGACAACGCGCCCTTCCTGCCGGATCAGCGCCTCGCCCTGGACACGGCCGTCGACGCGTTCACGGGGGGCTCGGCCTATGTCAACCACGACGCCGAGGGCGGCGCCCTCCGCGTGGGCGCCCGCGCCGACCTCGCCCTGCTCGACCAGGACATTTTCCGGCCCGACTGCCATGTCTCCGATGCCAGGGTCCGACTGACCGTCGCCTCGGGCGAGATAGTGCACCGCCTGTGACGGCGATCAGCGGTGGACCCGGACCCGCCCGACCGTACGCCCAGCGCCGCAGGAAGCCCGCCGAGAGCCTTCGGCCGCGGCCACCCGGATGCCGTCAGCGGGCCTCAGCGGATTCGACGGCTTCCAGGACCAGTCGGGCGAACTCGTCCGGCCGCTGTTCCGGGAACGGCACACCGGCGCCGGGCACGATGTGTCCCTTGGCCGACAGCGCGTTCACCATGGGCTCGAAGCTGGGCATCGACGGGTCGTCGTCCTGCCCGCAGATGACCGTCACCGGGGCGGTGATCAGCGGCAGCCGCTCGTCCATCCGGAACAGCCGGACCGCGACGTGGCCGTCCTCCGCTCGGTCCAGCACCCGCAGGGCGTCGGCCACGAACCGGTTCAGCGCGGCCTCCTGCCCCGGCTCGTAGAAGTGCCGCCGCCGGTTCCACAGCTCCAGGAGGTGGGAGCCGTCCGGCTTCGGCTGCACCCAGTCGACCGGACGCTTCCACACCGCCCGAGCACGTGTCTCGGGGGTGATGAACGGGACCGCGGAGAGCACCAGGCTCCGCACCCGGGAGCCGAGCCGCGCCGCCACCTCCACCGAGACCACTCCGCCGGTGTGGTGGCCGACCAGGTGGAACGATTCGAGTCCCAGTCCGTCCACCAGGTCTTCGACCCCGTCGGCGAACATCTCGATGCTCTGGTCGTCCGCGGGTTTCGCCGAGGCCCCGTACCCGACGGTGTCCATCGCGATCGCCCGGTGACCGGCGCCGACCAACGGCAGCACGTCCTGGTACTCGGTCCAGGACCGCGGTGTCTGGTGGAGCAGCAGCACGGGTTCGCCCGCACCGCACTCGACATAGTGCAGTTGGCCGAACCGGCTGGAGACATAGTGGGCGCTCAGCATGCGAACTCTCCTGACGTGGACAGATGGGCGTCGCGGCCGCAGCACCGGCGACCGCGATCAGGGCCACGAGCCCCATGAAGGTGCGGGTGATGAACGATTCCCCGTCCCGCAGCAGCCAGGTCGCGGCGGTTTTCGACCTGCGGCCGCTGACCTGTGCTCGCCCCCTTTCTCGTCGTACTTTGTACGGGCAGTTGGATCGGCGTCAAGGGGTCGGTCCCCCCTTCGAGATCGGGCGCCGAGATCAAAGGCCGCGCAGCACACGGGAGAGGCCGAGGGCCGCTGTCCGTACGGCCGGCGCCAGCTGGGCGGGACGGAACCGGGACCGAAGGACCGCCACCGAGAGCGCGGCCACGGTGGTCCCGTCGGCGAAGACCGGGGCCGCGATGCAGCTCACTCCGAGTGCAGCTTCCTGCTCCTCGTAGGCCAGCCCGGACACCTGGATCTTCTCCAGCGCGGTGCGCAACCGGATCGGGTCGGTGATCGAGTACGGGGTGAGACTGGGCAGCGGCCCGGACAGTACGTCCTCGGTCAGCTGTGTCCCGGAGAAGGCGAGCAGGGCCTTGCCCACACCGGTGCAGGTCAGGGGCAGCCTGCCACCGATACGTGACGGGAGCTGGAGGGCGTCGTGCCCATGGATGCGTTCGAGGTAGACCACCTCCAGGCCGTCGCGGACACCGAGGTGGACCGTCTCCCGCGTGGCTTCGAACAGGTCCTGCAGAAACGGCAGCGCCGCCTCACGCAGGTCGCGCCGCCGCGGCACCAGGGCCCCGAACTCGAACAGCTTGGCGCCCAGCCGGTAGTGGGCTCCCGAGCGCTCCAGCCAGCCCAGCCGTACCAGGTCGGCCGTCAGCCGGTGCACCGTCGGTTTGGGCAGGCCCGTTCGCTCGACAAGTTCCGTCAAGCGGTACGGGCCTCCGGTCGGAGGGAAGCATGCGAGGATCGATGCCGCCTTGTCGAGCATGTTGCCGCTCGTGTTGTTCCGTGTCACGGAACAAAGGTTGGCCCCTCGCAGGTGCCGCGTCTATACCGGAGGTGCGCCGAAACCCCTGGCCCTTGTGTTCTCCCTCTGGAGGTAGCCCATGCCCAACGCACCCGACAGTGTCCCGACGGACACCTGGCCCGGGGCCGTGGTCAAGGCCGCCGACGCGCTGGCGGAGGCCGCCCGCAGCCAGATCGCCTGCCCGCCGGTGCGCACGTTCCTCGACGAGGGGGACATCGAGGCCGCGTACGCGGTGCAGCGCTTGAACCTGGAGCGCGAGCAGGCCGCCGGACGCCGGATCGTCGGCCGGAAGATCGGCCTGACATCTCCTGCCGTGCAGCACCAACTCGGCGTGGACCAGCCGGACTTCGGTGCGCTGTTCGCGGACACGGCGGTACCGGAGGACGGCGAGGTGCCCGCCGGCCGGCTGCTTCAGCCCAAGGTGGAGGCGGAGGTCGCGCTCGTGCTGGGCAGCGACCTGCCGCACCGGCAGTGCACCGTCGTCGACATACTGCGCGCCACCGACTTCGCGCTGCCCGCGCTGGAGATCGTCGACAGCCGGGTACGGGACTGGGACATCTCCATCGTCGACACGGTCGCCGACAACGCGTCCTCGGGGTTGTACGTCCTCGGCGCCTGCCCGGTGCCGCTGACGGGGCTGAACCTGCGTTCCGTGCGGATGACCATGACATGCAACGGCGAGGCGGTCTCCGCGGGAACCGGCGCCGACTGCCTCGGCGGCCCCCTCAACGCGGCCGTCTGGCTGGCCTCGGCGCTCGCTGAGCGGGGAGACCCGCTGCGAGCGGGCGACCTTGTGCTGACCGGGGCGCTGGGGGCGATGGCCCCCGCCTCCCCGGGCGATGTGTTCCAGGCCCGTATCTCGAACCTGGGCTCCGTGGGGGTCAGGTTCGCCGCAGAAGGAGACGACCGGTGAGCAGCAGGACCGACACCCGCACCAAGGTGGCCGTCATCGGGTCGGGCAACATCGGCACCGACCTCATGATCAAGGTGCTGCGGCTCTCCGACAGCCTGGAGATCGCGGCGATGGCCGGGATCGACCCCGCTTCCGACGGCCTGGCCCGCGCCCGACGGCTGAAGGTGGCCACCACCCACGAAGGGGTGGCGGGGCTGGTGAAGATGGACGAGTTCGCGGATGTGGAGATCGTCTTCGACGCTACGTCCGCCGGCGCCCACCGGCACCATGACGAGGTGCTGCGTTCCCTCGGCCGTGTTCTCGTCGACCTCACCCCGGCGGCCGTCGGCCCGTACGTGGTGCCCCCGGTCAACGGCGAGGCCCATCTCGACGCCCCGAACGTCAACATGGTGACCTGCGGCGGCCAGGCGACGATTCCGATCGTCGCCGCCGTCAACTCGGTCACACCGGTCCACTACGGAGAGATCGTCGCCTCCATCTCCTCCCGCTCCGCCGGTCCCGGCACCCGGGCCAACATCGACGAGTTCACCGAGACCACCGCCTCCGCCATCGAGCAGGTGGGCGGCGCCGCCCGCGGCAAGGCCATCATCATCCTCAATCCCGCCGAGCCGCCGCTGATCATGCGCGACACCGTGCACTGCCTGGTCTCGGAGTGCGCCACCGAGCAGGTCACGGCCGCCGTCGAGGACATGGCCGGGCGCGTCCGGGCCTATGTTCCCGGATACCGTCTCAAGCAGAAGGTGCAGTTCGACACGGTCACCGACGAGGACCCGCTGCGGACGCTGGTGCCCGGCGGCACCCGGGCGATGAAGGTGTCGGTCTTCCTCGAGGTCGAGGGCGCCGCCCACTACCTGCCCGCCTATGCCGGGAACCTCGACATCATGACCTCGGCCGCGCTGCGCACCGCCGAACGCATGGCCGCACACCGCTCCACGGAGGGGGCATCCCGATGACTTCCCTGTATGTGCAGGACGTGACGCTCCGGGACGGCATGCACGCCGTCCGGCACCGCTACACCGTCGAGCAGGCCCGCACCATAGCGGCCGCCCTGGACGCGGCCGGGGTGGCCGCGATCGAGATCGCCCACGGTGACGGTCTGTCAGGATCCAGCATCACCTACGGCGTTGGCGCCCACACCGACTGGGAGTGGATCGAGGCGGTGGTGGGCGCCGTACGGCAGGCCGTCCCCACCACCCTGCTGCTGCCGGGCATCGGCACGGTCCACGACCTCAAGCGGGCGCACTCACTCGGCATCCGCTCCGTACGCGTCGCCACGCACTGCACCGAGGCCGACATCGCCGCGCAGCACATCGCCGCCGCACGGGAGCTGGGCATGGACGTGGCCGGTTTCCTGATGATGTCGCACATGGCCGAGCCCGCCGAACTCGCCCGCCAGGCCAAGCTGATGGAGTCCTACGGCGCCCACTGTGTGTATGTCACCGACTCCGGCGGCCGGCTCACCATGGACGGCGTACGCGACCGCTTGCGCGCCTACCGCGACGTCCTCGACCCAGCCACCGCGCTCGGTATCCACGCCCACCACAACCTCGCCCTGGGTGTGGCCAACACCGTCGTCGCCGTCGAGCACGGTGTCACACGTGTCGACGCCTCCCTCGCCGGCCAGGGGGCGGGCGCCGGCAACTGCCCACTGGAGGCGTTCGTCGCGGTCGCCGACCTCATGGGCTGGAAGCACGGCTGCGACCTGTTCCCCCTGATGGACGCCGCCGACGATGTCGTACGCCCGTTGCAGGACCGTGAGGTCCGTGTCGACCGCGAGACCCTCACCCTCGGCTACGCCGGCGTCTACTCCAGCTTCCTGCGCCATGCCGAGAGCGCCGCCGCCCGCCATGGCCTGGACACCCGCGCGATCCTGGTCGAAGTCGGCCGCCGCAAGATGGTCGGCGGCCAGGAGGACATGATCACCGACATCGCACTCGATCTGGTGGCCCGCACGGACACCGCCTCCTGATCGCCCGGCCTGATCCGGATACGTCGACCGGGCCGGGACCGCGCTCACCCCGTGCGGCCTTTGTGCGGACTCAGGACGGCTGTACGGTGTGCTGTACGGCGTCGGGTGCCTGAGCCGATTGTGGCGGTGCGAGGAGAGGAGAGTCCGCGTGGCGGGTCCGCGGGCGCGTACGAAAACGCTCACTGCCGAGCGGATCATCGAGGTGGCCACCCGGATCTGTGACGAGGAGGACATCGAGGTACTGACGATTCGGCGACTCGCGTCGGATCTCGGTGTCGGTGCCATGACGCTCTACAGCTACTTCCGCGGGAAGGAGGAGATCCTCGACGGCATCGCCGACTACGTCATGGGGAACTTCCGTCTCCCCGCCGCCGAGGAGACCTCGCCCGCGGCGGTCGTGCGCGATCTGGCGCTGGCCTTCCTGGAGATGATGCGGGAGCACCCCAGTATCGTGCGGCTCTTCTCCACCCGGGTGAACACCACCCCGGAGTCGATGCGAGGCGCGTTCGAATCGGTCATAGGGCGGCTGCGCGAGGCGGGCTTCGCGGATGGGGACGCGGTGCGCGTCTACGGTCTGATCGTGCAGTACAGCCTGGGTTTCGCCAGCTACCAGGCCCCTCGGCCGTGGGGGCGGCCAGATCCTTCCGACGCCGAGGAGGTACGGCGTCAGCGCCGGCACTTCTACGCGGCGCTGCCACGCGACGACTTCCCCAATATGGTGGAACTCGCCGCGCAGGTGACGGCGCTGCCCAGCGACGAACAGTTCCTCTTCGGGCTTGAGTGCCTGATCGACGGTGTGCTGCAGCGGGTCGGTACCGGCGGCGACGCGACGTCGGCGACGGCCTGACTTCCGGCGGGGAAACCTCGGCGACGACCCGGTCGCCGTTGGTGCGGTGCTGGGATCTCGGTCCGGCGGTGAGGGACGCAGGCCCTCCCCGGTACGTGTGTGCGTGAGCCGATCACGGTGCCGGGCCGTCCTTGCGCGGGGCTCGGCGCCAGGTCCGGCGGGGCGGCCGTTTCCCGTGGCCGACGGTCGTGATCGTTTCTCGTGGCCGATGGTCGTGATCAGTGAGTGTCCCGCCGTGCCGCTGCCCGGGCTGTTTCCGGCCACGGGGAGGGCGCGGCCCGGCGTGGATCACGGTCGGCCGACGTCCCGCCAGAACTTCTACCGGCCTGGGGTCCGGACTCCCGGGGCCGCTCTCGGCACCTTCCGCGGGCGGTCGGCCACCATCGATTTTCCGCCGTGGTGAATTCCGTTGGAAACCTTGACCACATACGTCGAACGGTACATAGTACGACCACTCGGTGACCGCTGTAACCGGCCAACTGACCGTCCCAGCGGGCTTCACGGGCAAGACACGGAACCGACCTCGGCTTGGCCCCGGACGTTGTCCGGTTTCTCGCCGCCGCACGAGGTGACACACCTTCGGCAACACCCTCGGCGTGGCGATCCAGGCTCCCGGCCACCACGGGAGCGTCGGCGTACCTCATAGACACGCTTCGCCTGTCCCCCGGACAAAGGACCCTCATGACAGCAACCGCCGTTCGTGCACCCCGCCGAGACCAGAGCAACAGAGCGCTGGTGGCCGGCTGGCTCGGTACCACCGTCGAGTACTACGACTTCTCCATCTACGGACTGGCCTCGTCGGTGGTGTTCGCGCAGCTCTTCTTCCCCCACTCGGACCCGGTCGTGGGCACCCTGCTCTCGTTGTCGACGTTCGCCATCGGTTTCATCGCCCGCCCGGTCGGCGCGGTCGTGTTCGGGCACTACGGCGACCGCATGGGCCGCAAGTCCACTCTGGTCGCCACATTGGGCCTGATGGGCCTCGCGACCTTCGCGGTGGGCCTGCTGCCGACCTACGGCCAGGCCGGGATCCTGGCCCCGGTCCTGCTGGTCATCGCCAGGCTTGCCCAGGGATTCTCCGTCGGCGGCGAATACGGCGGGGCGATTCTGATGACGGTCGAGCACTCGGGGCGGGACGAACGCGGCTTCCGGGGCTCATTGATCAACACCGGGACCTCGGCCGGGCTCCTGCTGGCCAACCTCGTCTTCCTGGGGGTGCTCCAACTGCCGGACGACCAGCTGATGTCGTGGGGTTGGCGCCTGCCGTTCCTGCTCAGCGCGGTGCTCGTCGGTGTGGGGCTCTTCGTGCGCCTCAAACTGGAGGAGAGCCCCGAGTTCGAAGCGGTCAGGGCGCAGAACTCGGTGGACCGGTTTCCGGTGGTCGATGTGTTCCGTGAGTGCCCCCGGCAGGTCGTGCTGGTGGCCCTGGGCATTCTCAGCGCCGGGGTGGCCTTCACGCTGGCGACCGTGTACAGCCTGAGCTATGCCAAGGACGGTCTGGGCCTGAGCAAGGACACCATGATCTCCGTCCTGCTGCCGGCCACGGCGGTCATCATCGTCTGTGTGCCGCTCGCCGGAAAGCTGGCGGACCGGATCGGGAGCCGGACCGTCTTCCTCGCCGGAGCGATCTCGTTGATCTTCCTGCCGTTCGCGTGGCTGGCACTGCTGCAGACCCGGCAGTACTGGCTGATGCTGTTGGGCTTCACACTCCTGTTCATCGGCTACTCGCTGAACTACGGGGTGGTACCGGCGTATTTCTCGCAGGTCTTCCCGGCCCGTCTGAGGTTCACCGGCATGTCGATCGGCTTCACGATCGGGCTGATCGCCGGAAACGCGTTCGCTCCCGACATCGCGGCGTATCTGCTGCATGTGACCGACGGCTGGGTGGGGATCGCGGTGTACATGGCGGCGATGTCGGTCGTCTCGGTGGTCGCGGGGCTGTTCCTGAAAGAACCGGCCGACGCCTCGGCCCCGCCCCTCGCCCCGGTTTCGCAGGTGGCCGATCACAGCACGGCGCAGGTGCGGGGCGAGGCGTGAGCACCGCCCGGAACCGGGACGCCGCAGCCGACGCTGCGGCCCCCGGTCGGCCCGTGGTCGCGTGGATCGCCACCGGTGGGACCATCGAGGCCCGCGGGCACGACCGGCTGGACCGCACGGTGTACGGGGAGAGCGGCCGGCGAACGTCTCCGCGTGACCTCCTGGTGGACCTGCCGGAACTCTCGGCCGCGGCCGAGATCCGGCTGGTCGCCTGGCCCTCGGAGCCCGGTCCGGCCGGATCCGCCCGGACCGGATCCGCCGGGACCGGATCCGCCGGGACCGGATCCGCCGGGACCGGGGCCGAGCGTGCGCGGCCGCCCAGCCACGCGTGGACGCTGCGGGACCTGGTCGAGCTGGCCCGCGCGGTGGCACGCACGACCGCCGATCCCGACGTGACGGGTGTGGTCGTCAGTTGCGGCACGAACGGTCTGGAGGAACTGGCGTTCTTCCTCTCCCAGGTCGTCGGCGGTGACGCTCCCGTGGTCGTCACGGGGGCCATGCGTCCGGCGTCGGCGCTGGGCGGCGACGGCCCGCTGAACCTGCTGAACGCGGTCCGGGTGGCCGCGCATCCCCGCTCGGCCGGTCGTGGCGTGCTGGTGGTCTTCGACGACGCGATCCTGGCGGCCCGTGACGTGGCCAAGACGGCGACCTACCGGCTCGGCGCGTTCCGGTCTCCCGGACTCGGCCCGATCGGTTTCGCCGACGCGGACGGTGCGGTGGCGTTCCACCGGCGCACCGACGAGCCGCCAGGCGGGCCGCCGTTCGACCTGACCGCCCTGCCTGCCGTACTGCCGCGCGTCGACATCGTGGTGTCGTACCTGGGCGCCGACGGGGCACTGGTCGATGCGGCGGTCGCGGCCGGGGCGGCCGGGATCGTCAGCGCGGGGCTGGGCGCGGGTTACCCCACCCCGGCGGAACAGACGGCCCTGGAGCGCGCGGCGCGGCAGGGGATCGTGGTGTGCCAGGCGTCGCGTGTCGGTTCCGGGAGGGTCGTACCGCACGCCGGAACGACGGCTCACGGGATCGTCACCGCCGGCGACCTCAGCCCCTGGAAGGCGCGGCTCCTGCTGAGCCTCGCGCTGGCCGACCAGCGGCCCGTCGCACTGATCCAGCACCTGTTCGACGCTCCGGCAAGGGGCCTGCCGCAGTAGATCGTCAAAGCCCGGACCTGCGGATATGCAGGTCCGGGCGTCAGTCCGTTGACTTGCGTACGTTATACCGTACATAGTACGAACAACTTTCAGGAGGAGACCGTGAGCGAACCACTGGACGACGACGGCGTCCTCGACCTGCGGGTCGAGCAGATCCGCCGGGAATCCGACGGGGTCGTCTCGGTGACCCTCGTGGACCCGGAAGGAGCGGCGCTCCCGGCCTGGACCCCTGGCTCCCACCTGGACCTGGTGCTGCCCGGCGGCACCCGGCAGTACTCGCTGTGCGGGGATCCGGGCGAGCGGTACGAGTACCGCTTCGCGGTGCTGCGCGCGGAGCCGTCCCGCGGCGGCTCGCAGTATGTGCACAACACCCTGCGGGTCGGCGATCTCGTCGAGGTGGGCGGTCCGCGCAACCGCTTCGCCCTGGCGCCCGCCGAGCGGTATCTGTTCCTCGCCGGCGGCATCGGCATCACCCCCCTGCTGCCGATGGTGGCGGCCGCCGAGGCGCGCGGAGCGCGGTGGTCCCTGGCCTACGGGGGCCGGCGCCGCTCGTCGATGGCCTTCCTGGACGAGCTGGCCCGCTACGGCGACAAGGTCGACATCGTCGCGGAGGCCGAGCGCGGCCCGCTCGACCTGGACGCGCTGCTCGGCACGCCCGCGCCGGACACCGCGGTGTACTGCTGCGGCCCCGAGGGCCTGCTCGCCGCCGTCGAACAGCGGTGCGCGTCCTGGCCCGAGGGCAGCCTGCACGTCGAACGGTTCAAGGCGAAGTCCCCCACGGCGGGCGAGATCGCACCCGACCGGGAGTTCGAGGTGGTCTGCGAGCAGGCCGGGACATCCGTGCGGGTACCCGTGGGCCGGTCGGTCCTCGACTGCCTCGACGAAGTGGGAGTCGTCGTGCCCAGCGCCTGCCGGGAAGGCGTCTGCGGAAGCTGCGAGACGAAAATCCTGGCGGGCGAGGTGGAACACCGCGACTCGCTGCTCACGGCGAGCGAACGGGAGTCGGGCCGGACGATGATGCTCTGCGTCTCCCGGGCCGTCTCCGACCAGTTGGTCCTTGACCTGTGAAGTGCCGCCTTCCCGCCCAGGAGCGGGGCCTTGTACGGAATCGGTTGTGAAGCTCGGAAACGGACTCGGAGTTCAGCCATGGTGAATAACGGAAAGAACGCGGGCGGCGACGCCGCGGCCGTCGGGGAACCGCCCGTGGCCCGGCGCAGGCCGCGCACCCCCGCCGCCGCCCAACTGCCCGTCGCCCAGGCGGCGCTGCGGCCGGTGTCGGACCCCGAGGGGCAGGACTGGTCCGCCTGGCCCGTCTACAACAGCGCCACCCTCGGCTTCCGGGACTTCTGGTACCCCGTGCAGTGGGCCGGACAGGTCGGCGAGAAGCCGGTCCCGATCACCCTGCTCGGCGAGAAGATCGTACTGGTCCGGGACAAGGGTGTGGTCCATGCGCTGCACGACCGCTGCCCGCACCGCGGGGTCCCGCTGTCCCTGGGCCGCCGCCAGTTCCCCGGTACCCTCAGCTGCCCGTACCACGGCTGGACCTACGACCTGAACGACGGCAAGCTGTGCGCGGTCCTCACGGACGGCCCCGACTCGCCGATCTGCGGCAAGCTGGCGGTCCGCACCTACCCAGTCGCCGAACGCCTGGGCCTGGTCTGGGTGTACATGGGCGACGGCGAGGCCCCGCCGGTGGAGCGGGACATCCCCGAGGAACTCCTCTCCGATCCGTTCGTGATGGGCGGCAGGACCGACATCCGCAAGGGGAACTGGCGGTTCGCCGCCGAGAACGGCTTCGACGAGGGCCACGCCAAGTACCTCCACAACACGGCTCTGTGGCGGCTGTTCAAGGTCATGCCCGCCTGGAACAAGACCCGCATCGTGGAGTCCGGTTCCTGGCTCATCCGGGTCCAGGACGAGGTGCACTGGGAGGCCGACTACCCGGGCGTGGGCACCTGGTCCAACAAACGCTGGTGGAAGCGGGCGGCACTGCCGGACCGCCCGGGCAAGTCGGGGGACATCAACCCGGTCATCGCCAGGATGGACCTCCCCGGATTCGTCTCGATCCGCCTTCCCGGACTGCTCCGGGTGGCCTACCCCCACTTCATCCACTACGAGTGGTACGTCCCGGTGGACGCCGAGCACGTCCGTTACGTGCAGATCATGGTGCGGTTCGAAACCGGACCCAAGGCCGCGCTGTTCAAGGCCAAGTACCTGGCCGCCGTCCGGTGGCTCTTCCACGGGCAGTTCACGGGCCAGGACGCCTGGATGGTCGACGTCATGGACGCGCCGCCGGAGCGGCTCTACCGCCCCGATCTGTCCCTGACCGCCTGGCGCCGCCACATCGAACGCAGCCGGCCGACCGTCCAGCCGCAGCGCAAGGGCCGGGCAGATGGCAACTGAGGTCCCTCCCGGCCGCCGGTTCCAGGTCCACGGGGTGGGGCTGCGGGTGATCGAACTCGGCACGGCCGGCACGCCCACCGTGCTTCTCCACGGCGGCGGGCCGGGCTGCTCGGCCTGGACGGACTTCGCAGCCGTCGCCGCACCGCTCGCCGAGGGGCGCCGGCTGATCCTGATCGACCTGCCGCAGTACGGCGGCTCGGACATCCCCGACATCACCGGACCGCTGTTCTCCTTCCACGCCGCGCATGTGCTGGGCGTGCTGGACGCGCTCGGGATCGGCCGCGCCGACTTCGTCTGCCAGTCGCTCGGGGGCTCGGTGGCCCTGCGCCTGGCCGCCGGGCATCCGGACCGCGTCGGCCGCCTGGTGGTCACCGGCAGCCAGCCGATCCCACCGCCGGAGCCGGACCCGCACGCGGCCTCGCTCGCCACGCGGATCCGCGACGAGTACTACGACGAGGGCGGACCGAGCCCGGACAAGATGCGTGCCCTGATGACCCGCCTTGAATGGTATGACCCGGCCGGGCCGCCCCCCGAGACGGTCGCCCTGCGCTACGCCCACAGCACCACCCCGCGTGCGCTGGCGCTCGGGACGGACCGCACACGGCGAGGCGCGTCCGAGGACCTCACCGAGGCGCTCGCCCGGGTGACGGCGCCGGTGCTGTTGCTGTGGGGAGCGCATGACCCCTTCTGCGGCCCGGACTACGTCCTCGCGCTGGCGCGACGGCTGTCCTGCGTCGATGTGTCCGTCCTCGGCCGGACCTCGCACCACCCCGCGGAGGAGCGGCCCGCGCACTACGCCCGCCTGGTCCACACCTTCCTGACCGAAGACTTCCCGTCCCCCCACCCGTGATCGGCGCACCGCGCCAGAACAAGCGGAGGTTCATCCCATGTCACGTACGGCGCTACTGGCGGGCGTCACCGGCGCCCTCGTCGCTCTCGCCGCCGCCACACCCCTTCGACGCGCCGGAGCCGCGCTGATCCTCAAGACCACCGGCACCGTGATCCGCGACGAGCGGCCCCGGGCCCACACGGCGGGAACGACCCACGATGGCCACTGACATCGCCGGTCTCGACCCGCAGCGACGGGCCTGGACCGAGGCCGCCTGGAAACAGATCGACGATCACCGTCTCAGCGAACTCGTCGTCGGTATGGTGGGCATCCCCAGCCCGACCGGCGAGGAGGGACGACTGGCCGGCTGGCTCGCCGAACGGCTCGACGAATCCGGCGCCGAGGGCCGGTACCAGCCGATCGACGAGACCCAGGGCAACGCGGTCGGCCGACTGCGCGGCGACGGCACGGGCGTGGACCTGCTGCTGTACGCCCCGATCGACACGCTCACCGTCGGCACGGAGGAGGAGGACCTGCCATGGGCCGGCCCGGTGCTCCGCCCCGACATGCGCGCGGAGCCGACCGTCGACGGCGACTACGTGCTCGGTCTGGGCGCGAGCAACCCCAAGGGGCACGGTGCCTGTCTGATCGCCGCCGTGGAGGCGGTCCGGCGTGCCGGGGTGCCGCTGCGGGGTGATGTGCTGGTCGGGCTGGGCGCGGGCGGTATGCCGACCAACCGGCGGCCCGTTCCGCACGCCCGGTACAACGCCGGGCAGGGCAACGGCTGTTCGTTCATGCTCGAACAGGGGATGTGGGCCGACTACGCGCTGATCGCCAAGCCCGGCTGGACCACGGCCTGGGAGGAGGTCGGCCTGTGCTGGTTCGAGGTCCGCCTGCACGGGACCTACGGCTACGTCGGCAGCCGTCACCGCATGACGTACCGCAACCCCATCGTGGACGCCGGCATCGTGATCGCCGAGTTGGAGCGATGGCTGCCCGAATACACCGCACGGCACACCGACGGGCTGGTCGCCCCGCAGGGCAACGTCGGCTCCATCGAAGGCGGTTGGCCGCGGACCGCCTCGCTCTCCCCCGCCCTGTGCCGGTTCACCGTCGATCTGCGGATCAGCCCCAGGACCAGCCCGGTGCAGGCCCGGCGCGAGTTCGCCGCGGCGATGGAGGCGATCCGCGCCGCCCACCCGGAGATCGGCCTGGACTGGGAGATGACGCTCGCCGTCCCCGGCACGTCCACCCCGGAGGCCAGCTGGATCGTCCGCGCCGGCAAGGCCGCCTGGGAGGAGATCGAGGGGCGCCCGCATGAGCCGATCCTGCTCAACAGCGGTGCCACCGACGCCAACATCCTGCGCAACCGGGGCATCCCCACGGCCCGGATCGGCATGGACCGGATCGACGCCGAGGCCCCGCTGCCGCTGGACTTCCCCGCCGGAATGAACGTCGTGGACCTCCGCGAGGCCCATCGCCTGACCAGGTGTCTGGTACACGCCGTGATCAACACCTGCACCCGTACGAGGACGGAAGTTACCGACGCGGAAGGAAGTGCCCTGTCATGAGTTCGGTGGTCCTGGGGGTGGGTGCCTCGCACAGCACCCTGATGAACACACACTGGCAGGAGGTGGACCACCTCCCGGGCGCACACCGTTTCCGTGACGGACTGCACGAAGCCGCTCGCGCGCTGGCCGAGGCCCGCCCCGACGCGGTCGTGGTCATCGGTTCGAACCACTTCCGCGGGTTCTTCCTGGACATGATGCCGGCCATCACCGTCGGCGTCGGCGAACTGCTGGGCGCGGGCGAGGCCGGCACGCCCTCGGGCGCGCTGCCCGTGGACACCGCGCTGGCCCGCCACCTGGTGGAGTCCCTCGTCGGCGACGGATTCGACCCGGCGTTCTCACTGCGGCTGACGGTGGACCACGGCATCACGCACAGCCTCCAGCACCTGGTGCCGGAACTGGACGTGCCGGTGGTGCCCGTGGTGATCAACATGTTCGCGCCGCCGCTGCCTTCACTGGCCCGCTGCCACGCCCTCGGCCGGGCGATCGGCTCCGCCGTCCGCGGCGACGGCGAGGCCAAGCGGATCGCGGTGCTGGCCTCCGGCGGGCTGTCCCACCAACTGCCCTGGCCCGCATGGTTCGAGGCGCTCAGCGACGACGACCGCTTCCTGGTCGAGGCGTGGCTCAACGGCCGGGACTCATGGGCCGAGTACGAGGTGCGGCGCCGCCAGATCATCCGGGCGGCCGAGCCACAGATCAACGAGGAGTTCGACCGGCGCTTCCTCGACATGGTCGAGGCCGGTGACCTCGGCCCGCTCCTCGGCCTCAGCTCCGAGGAGGTGGCGGCCCAGGCCGGCAACGGCGCCCAGGAGATCCGCTCCTGGATCGCGATGGTCGCCGCCCTCGGCCCGTGCACCGGACGCGCTCTGGCCTACGCCGCGATGGACGAGTGGCTCACGGGGATGGGCGTCGCCGTCCTCGAACCCCGGTCCTGATCCCGCCGAAGGACCCGAACCCGAAGTGGCCGAAGTGGCCGAAGTGGCCGCTGACATCAGAACAGCTCAAGACGCCGAAATGGCCCAAGACGTCGAACGACTGAAGAAAGCGACATCCCTCATGACCATATGGACTGATCTGACCGGCGTGGACTTCCACCTCGGACATGTGAACGCAGGGGGCATCCGCACCCGGACACTGCGCGCGGGAACGGGCGAGGCCGTGGTCTTTCTGCACGGCACCAGCGGCCACCTGGAGGCGTTCGTCCGAAACATCCCCGCCCACGTGGCCGCCGGATACGCCTGCCATGCGATCGACATGATCGGTCACGGCTACACCACCGGCCCCGACTACCCGTACCGGATCCCCCGCTACGTGGAACACGTACTGGCGTATCTGGACGCCTGTGGTATCGATCGCGCCCACTTCGTGGGCGAGTCGCTCGGCGGCTGGGTGGCCGGGCGGCTGGCCGCCGACCACCCCGACCGGGTGAGCCGTCTCACCCTGGTCGCGCCCGGTGGCACCGTGGCCAACCCCGAGGTGATGGAGCGCATCAGAACCAGCACCCGCAAGGCGGTGGAGAGCGACGACATCGCCTTCACCCGCAAGCGGCTCGAACTGCTCATGTTCGACCCCGCGGCAAATGTCAGCGACGAACTGGTCGAGGTCCGGCACGCGATCTACCACCAGCCCGAGTTCGTCAAG
The DNA here is from genome assembly GCF_053601275.1 of Streptomyces sp. NPDC004752. NCBI lineage: Bacteria > Bacillati > Actinomycetota > Actinomycetes > Kitasatosporales > Streptomycetaceae > Streptomyces > Streptomyces sp. NPDC004752. The sequence continues at coordinate 28,214 of NZ_JBSGBN010000031.1, forward strand.
GCGCTGCCGAACCTGCTGTGCCTACAGGAGATGGAGAACCGTGTGGAGGATCTGCTCAGCCCCGAGCAGATGGCCCGGATCACCGCGCCGACACTGATCGTCTGGGGCGCGCAGAACCCCTTCGGTGACGTCCCCGAGGCACACGCCCTGCACCGGAGCATCCCCGGTTCGACCCTGGAGATCTTCCCCGAGTGCGGTCACTGGCCCCAGCACGAGCACGCGGACCGGTTCAACGCCCTGCACCTGGAGTTCCTGAGCGGGGCGCGGGCATGAACGTCCCGGGGCAGGGCGGGCCGCGCATCGGCATCCGCATACCGCCGTGCGACCGCGTGGACCGGCTGGCGGCGACGGCCCGGCGGGCGGAGGAACTCGGCTTCGACCAGGTGTGGTTCCCCGACTCCCAGCTGCTGTGGCGGGACGTGTTCACCGTGCTGACCGCGGCTGCCCTGGGCACCGAGCGGATCGGCCTCGGCAGCGCGGTCACCAACCTGGCCACCAGGCACCCGGCCGTCGTCGCCTCGGCCGCGCGCAGCGTCGCCGAACTGGCCCCCGGCAGGTTCACCCTCGGCCTCGGTGTGGGCAACAGCTCGGTCGCCCCCATCGGGATGCGGCAGAGCACCGGGGCGGAGCTGCGCGACGGACTCGCCATGCTGCGGGCACTGTTCCAGGGACATGAATGGGACTTCAACGGCGTACGGTCCCGACTTCGGGACCCGGCCCCGAACATCCCGATCCACCTGGCCGCCAGCGGACCCCGGAACCTGCGGCTGGCCGGGGAGATCGCCGACGGGGTCATCCTGCTCAGCGGCGTCTCGCAGAAGACGCTCGCCGGCGCCACCGCCCGGGTGCGGGAGGGCGCCGAGGCCGCGGGCCGCACCACCGGGTCGATCCCGCTGACGGTCTCGGCGTACTGCGCGGTGACCGACGACGTGGCGGCCGACGCCCGGCTGCTCAAGCCGATCTGCGCATCGATCGCGCAGAACGGCGGAGCGCCCTTCCTCGCCCTCGCGGGCATAGAACTGGACGTTCCCGCAAGGGTGGAAGGGGTCTACCCGGATCTTGTACACGCCGAGGACTGGAACGCGGCCGTCAAGATCACCTCACAGTGGGTGAGCGACGAGGCCGCCCTCCGTTTCGCCCAGGAGTTCTGTCTGTTCGGCACCGCCGAGGAGATCACCGAACGGCTGAGGACGCTGCATGCCGACGGGGTGACCCATGTGTTCCTCCAGCACGTGGGTTCCTACGACCCGCCCACCGAGCTGATCGAAAGCCTCGGGTCCGAGGTGCTGCCCGCGTTGCGGCCGGAGCCTGACCGGTGAGCGTCCTGGAGGAACTGGCCGAGCGCGGCCGACGCGGCCTCCACACAGCCGACGAGACCACGCGGTCGCTGGCCGCCCTGCACGTCCTGGACACGCTGGGCTGTGTGGTGGCCGGTGCCTCGCATCCGCTGGCGGCGCCGCTGGCCCGGTTCGCGTCGCAGACCGGTGACACCGGTGAGCTGTGCACACCGGCCCTGGCCGGGGGGCACTCCCTGCGGATGGCGGTGCTCGCGGAATCGGTGCTGGCCCACGTCGACGAGTACGACGCCCTGCATCCTGCCGCGGCGGTGGTGCCGTCGGCCGTGGTGGTCCCGGCCGCCCTGGCCGTGGCCGACCGCGAGGGGCTGCCGGGCAGGGCCGTCACCGACGCCGTGATCATCGGTTACGAGGTCGTCGTCGAGGCGGGGCTGCGGTTCGGCGGTCCGAAGCTGTACGGCAACGCCTGGTGGCCGACCGCGGTCTTCGGCGCGCTGGGCTCAGCGGCGGCCACGGCGCAGCTGCTGCGCCTCGACCACGAGGAGACACTCGCGGCTCTGGGCCTGGCGGCGGCCGGGCTCGGCGGGCTGCTCAGCACGGATGAACTCGCCGCCGGGCACTACCTCCTCGCCGGGCGGGCCGCGGCCGACGGGGTGGACGCCGCCTATCTCGCCCGGGCCGGCGGCCGGGCCAGCCGCACCCTGCTGGACGAGCCCACGACCGCCGCGCTCGGAGCGAGCGCCGCACCTCCCTCGCCCGGCGGAAGGCCCCATCTCGGCGACTGTGTGTTCAAGGCGTACCCATGCGCCCGGCCGCTGCACGCGGCGCTGGACGCGCTCGACGCGCTGGCGGTCGGGGGCATGCCGATCCACACGGCTCGTCGGGTGGAGATCCTGCTGCCCGCGACGCTGCTGCGCTTCGTCACCGCCGACCGGGCACCCTCGGGCCCGACCGAGGCCGCGGCCAGCGCGGTCTTCGCCGTCGCGGCCTGGCTCCATGGGGCCGCGGGCGACGTCTCCTTCTTCCGGGGTGCCCTGCCCGAGGACACTCCGGAGGTGGTCCTGGGCCACGCCCCCGAACTCGACTCCCGCCTGCCGGAGCACTGGGGCGCCCGGGTGATCGTCGACCTCGCGGACGGACAGCGGGGCGAGTTGGAGATGACGGGCGCGGGACGGGAGGCCGCACGGTCCACACCCACGGAAGCGGTCACGGCCAAGTTCCGGCGTCAGACCGGAGTCGACCGGGACGCCCCGGACTGGCAGCGGTGGATGGTGCGGTGCCTGTCGCTGGACACCGTGGCAGACATCGGCGCCTTCCGGCACACCCTGTGCCGGCTGGCCGGCCGGTAGTACCCCTCGAATCGCAAGGAGCCGACATGTCCCCCTACAAGATCGCCGTCCTGGGCGGCACAGGTCCCCAGGGCAAGGGCCTGGCCTACCGGTTCGTCAAGTCCGGTCATACGGTCGTCATCGGATCGCGGTCCGCCGAGCGCGCCGAGGACACGGCGGCCGACATCATGCGCCGGGTCGGCGAGGCCGCCTCGGTCAGCGGCACGGACAACGCCACCGCCGCCGAGGCCGCGGACGTCGTCGTTCTCGCCGTGCCCTACCAGGGACACGCCGAACTGGTCGCACACCTGGGGCCCCGACTGGCGGGCAAGGTGCTGATCAGCTGTGTCAACCCGCTCGGCTTCGACCAGCGGGGCCCCTACGGTCTGGCCGTCGCCGACGGCAGCGCGGCCGAGGAGGCGCAGCGACTCGTCCCCGAGGCGAAACTGGCCGGTGCGTTCCATCATCTGTCGGCCGTGAACCTGTGGAGCGAGGCCGAACTGCTGCACGAGGACGTGCTCGTCTGCGGCGACGACGAGCAGGCGAAAGCAGTGGCCGCGGAGCTCGCGCAGACGATCACCGGCCGGGTCGGCATCGACGCGGGGGCGCTGCGCCTGGCCCGGCACCTGGAACCGCTCACCGCCACCTTGATCAGCATCAACAGGCGGTACAAGACCCGCTCCGGTATCCGTGTCATCGGCCTGTGACACGGCTGGCGCGGTCGGGCCGCGGTCGAGCCGCGGTCGGACTGCCGGAACTGTCCGGGCCGGTTCGGGGATGCGTGCGGCGTGACTTCAGCGGGCGGTCAGCAGCCGGCAGGTCTCCCGTAGCTGACGCAACACGGCCAGCCCGTCCGGCGAAGCGAACCAGCGGGTGTGGTCGGTGAAGTACGCCCGCGCCAGCGCGGTGTTGGCGGCGGAGCGCGTCACACCGTGGAAGTAGTCCATCTCCGACAGCGCGTACTCGGCGTTGACCAGCGGCAGCAGTGCGGGCAGCGCCTCGGCCTCCGCCTCCGTCAGCGGACGGACGCCGGCGTAGCCCTCCAGCAGGGCCGTCATATGCGCGTACTGCACCGGCACCTGTCCGCCGGGCAGGTCCAGCCAGCCGAAGGCATTGCGTTCGAGGGCCACCGCAAGGTCGTGCACGGCCGTGGTCCGGTCGCTGAGGCCGAAGTCGAGCACGGTGGCGACCGTCTCCGCGCCGTCCGCGGTGTTCCACAACAGGTTGGAGGCGTGCCAGTCGTTGTGTGTCCACAGCGGCTCCAACTCGCGCAGCACCGGTGCGAGTTCGGCGTGCAGCGGCAGATGCCAGCGGGCCAGGTCCGGATCGAGGGGGTGCGAGCGCAGTGCCTCGGCCAGGGCCGGCCGCTCGGCGGTGTAGGCGTCGAGCGCCGCCGCCGGATCGGGGGCCGAGAAGATCCGGAAGGACGACACCAAGGGCTGCGCCCGGCGAGCCGGGGCGTGGTGGCCGACGGCCGCCCGGTGCAGCCGGGCGAGCGCGGCGCCCGCCTCCCGGGCGTGCCGGGTGGCGGCGAACGGTGTCCACGACAGGGCGTCCTGGTACAGGTCGGACCCGGTGCCCAGGGAGTGCACCTCGTAGGTCCACTCGCCGCGCGCCGCGCTGTCGAGGACCTCCACCACGGGGGCTCCGTGGGAGCGCAGATGGCGCAGGAACGCGTGTTCCTCGGCCAGTCCGTCGAGGGTCCGTACGGAGCTGTGGTGCCGTTTGAGGAACACCCGCTGCCCGTCGTGCTCGACGACGGCCGCCGCGGACAGTGGCCGGGGGCTGTGCCAGTGCAGCCGTACCGGGCCGCCGAGCACGTCCGCCGCTTCGCTGCCGGTCAGCGGCGCCCAGTCCGGCTCGACCCGCTCGTAGCCCAGGCCGTGGGTGGCCGGCCGGGTCGCTGCCGTGGCGTCGTTGGCGTCGTGGGCGTCGGTCATCGTACGGCTCCCACCGGGGCGGCGAGCGCGGCCAGCACCTGCTTCTCGACGGCGGCGGCCGTGACCGGGTCCAGGGCGCGGGGCCCGTCTCCGGCGGGCGACGGTCGGGGCACTTCGATGCGTGCGGTCACCGATGCGGGCCGAGGCGAGAGCACATGGACCGTGTCGGCGAGCACCACCGCTTCCCGGATGTCGTGGGTGACCAGCACCACTGTCCAGCGGTACCGCTGCCACATGTCGGCCAGCCAGTGCTGCAGATCGGTGCGGGTGAGGGAGTCCAACGCGCCGAACGGCTCGTCCAGCAGCAGCAGCGGCCGTTCGAGCACCACGGTGCGCAGCAGCGCGGCGCGCTGCCGCATGCCGCCGCTGAGCTGGGCGGGGTAGCTGTCCTGGAAGCCGTCGAGGCCGAACGCGTCGAACAGGGCGGCGGCCCGGCGTCGGGCCTCCGCCCGCCGCACGCCCTGGGCCTCCAGGCCGAGCGCGGTGTTGGCGAGGATCGTGCGCCAGGGGAAGAGCAGGTCCTTCTGCGGCATGTAGGCGACCCGGCCGGAGCGGGTGCGCGGGGGCTCCCCGTCCACCAGGACCTCTCCCGCGGTGGGCCGGTCCAGTCCGGAGACGAGGTTGAGCAGGGTGCTCTTGCCGCTGCCGCTCGGGCCGATCACGGCGACGAACTCGCCGGGCGCGACGGACAGGTCGAGGCCGCGCAGGACTTCCAGACCGTCGTAGGTCTTGTCGACCTGCCGCAGCAGGAGTCGGGGGTCGGGGCCGGACGGGGCCGGGGCGCCGGGAGCGGTCATGGCGTCCTGCCTTTCAAGGCGTGGGTCTGATCTGGAAGGGCCGCGGACAGGACCCGTCGGCACTCGCGCGCCGACGCCTCGACGTCCTGGGGGCGATGATCCGTGGCGGAGCGCGCGGTCACACTTCACCCCCGTCACCCTCGGGGCGTGACAACACGACTGGGGTGTTCCTTTCGCCGGGTCGCTCGCGACCAGGGCAGGACGAGGCGCTGGAGGAGGTAGGTCGCCGCGAACAGGGCGATGCTCAGGGCGGCGGTCACGGCCACGGCGGCGAAGACGAGGTCGGTGCGGAAGGCGCTCTTCTGCGCCTGCATGTAGATGCCGAGTCCGTTCTCCGCTCCGGCGTACTCCGCGAACACCGCGCCGACCACGGCATAGGTGATGCTCACGCGCAGTCCGGCGAAGAAGTAGGGCATCGCGCTGGGCACCCGTACCATGCGGAACGCGCGCAGCCGTCCGGCGCCCAGGGAGCGCAGCAGCCGAAGGGCCTCCGGGTCGGCGGAGGCGAACCCGGCGGCGAGGTTGGCGGCGAGCGGGAAGAACGTGGCGAGGGTGACCACCAGCATCTTCGGGAACAGGCCGAAGCCGAACCAGATGATGAGCAGCGGCGCGACGGCCACGATCGGGATGGTCTGGGAGGCGACCAGCAGCGGGTACAGGCCGCGCCGGGCCCAGACGGAGAAGTCCAGCAGGACCGCCACCAGCCAGGCGGCGGCGAACGACATGGCGAAGCCCGCCACGGTCTCCTGGAGCGTGGGCAGGGTGGCCTCCCACAGGTCCTGCCGGTTCTGCCAGCCCTGGGAGACCACCCGCCAGGGTCCGGGCAGGACGGTCGGGTCGACGTCGGCGGCGCTGGTGTAGGTCTGCCAGACCGCGAGCAGCACCGCGACGACCAGGATCGGTGGCAGGACGACGGACAGGCGGCGCGGGCCACGCCGGGCCCGGGGCTCGGTGGCGGCCCCGGGTCGGGGGTTCGCCGGGTCCGGCCCGGGGGCGGGCCGCGTGGACGCCGCCCGGACGGCGGGGCCGGGCGTGCCGGTGGTGGTGCCGGTCACGACTTCTCCGGAAGGTAGTCGTTCGTGAACCACGCCGAGGTGTCCGGCGTGGCGGTGAGCTTCTTGCCGCCTGCGTCGCTCAGCAGCCCGGCCTGGTACTCGAAGTCGGCGAATGCCTGCCAGCGCCGGGCGGACTGGGTGCCGAGCGAGCCGTCGGCGGCACGGTAGTAGGAGTCGGCGAGCAGCTTCTCGCTCTGCTGGACCAGTTCGGTGTTGGTCAGCACGCTCTTGTTCGCCTTGATGAGCAGGTCGGCGGCGCTCGAGGGGTTGTCCACGGCGTAGGCGTAGCCGCGCTCCACCGCGGCGAGGAACTTCCGTGCCGTCGTGCCGTTCGCCTTCAGGTACTGGTCGGAGGAGGCGATCAGGGTGGAGTAGATCTCGGGGAAGCCGTAGTCGGTGAGTTCGAAGTTCTTCAGGGGCTTGCCGCTGAGCTTCGCTTCCAGTCCTTCCCAGGTCGGCATCGGCATCGCGAAGTCCGCCTTGCCCGCGTACAGGGCGGAGTAGGCGGAGGTGCTGAGGGTGACCGCCTTGAAGTCGCCCTTGCCGCCCGCGTTCTTGATGACGGACTGCAGCAGGGGCTTCTCGTAGGCGGCGCCGAACCCGGCGTACGTCTTGCCGTCCAGGTCCTTGGGCGAGGTGATGTCGTTGCGGCGGGCGGAGACCGCGATGGTGACGTCGGTCTTCTGCGTCACGGCGTAGACGGAGGTGATGTCCTGCCCGGCCGACCGGGCGGCGGTGATCCCCTCCTGGTAGGAGATGCCGAAGTCCGCCTTGTGGTTGGCGATGAGTGTCTCGGGCGAGGTCGAGCCGTAGGGCACGATCTTCAGGTCGATCCCGGCGTCCTTGAACCAGCCGAGCTGCTGGGCGACGTAGATGCCGGTGTGGTTGGTGTTCGGCGTCCAGTCGAGGGCGAGGGTGACCGGGGTCAGGCCCTTGGCGCCGTCGGCGGAGGGGCCGGAACCGGAGGAGCAGGCGGCGGTGGCGAGCAGGGCGGCGAGGGCGGCGGCCGCCACCGCGACGCGGGCGGTGCGGTGCGACGCTCGGGAGAGCGGGTGGATCGGGTTCACAGGACGGGCTCGTTTCTGGCGGCGGGCGGGGGCTGCCCGGTGCGGGCGAGGAAGGCCGGGGGGTGGCGGGTGACGCCGGGACACGGCAGGGCGTCGCGGGGCCGACCGGACCCGGTGCACGCGGCGGCCGGTGCCGGGTTCACGCGATCTCCTGGCCGGCCGGAACCGCTGCGGAGTCCCGCGCTTCGACGCGGGGCAGCAGTTCCGTGGTGTACGCCGCGCGCCAGCCGTCGGCATCGGACAGTACGCCGTGGGCGGCGAGCCAGTCGGCGTAGGGGCCCATCCGGTCCTCGGCGATGACGCCCCACCGGCCGTCCGGGTCGGTCCAGGTCGGAGCCACCAGCTCCAGCGACCGGGCGATCAGCGGGCGCGGGAAGTAGGGGATGACGCGTTCCAGCAGGGCCAGGGTGGCGGGCTGGTCGGCGGCGGCGGTGGCGAATCCGCGCGCGGTGACCGCGAGGAACCGGCGCATCGCGTCGGGGTCGGCCCGCACCGTCTCCTCGTGCGCCCCCAGCAGATAGCTGTGGTAGCGGGGGGCGCCGATCTCGTCCACGGGCCAGGTCAGGCGGCGCTCCTCGCGCAGGTCGCCGCGGAGCGCGTCCCATGACCAGTAGACGCCGAAGGTGGCGTCCGCCTCCCCGGACTCCAGCTCGTCGACGGTCAGTTCGCGGTACCCGGAGTCGACCGTCACCACGGCGTCGGGGTCACCGCCGTCCGCGGCGACGAGGTGGCGCACCATGGCCCGGCCGCGCGGTGTCGGGTTGTACGCCAGGCGCCGCCCGGCCAGGTCGCGGGGCCGCTCGATGCCACGGCCGGTGACGGTCTGCACTGCTTCCAGGGCACGGTGGTTGACGGCGGCCAGCGCGACCAACTGCTGCCCTTGGGATCGGCGCACCAGCAGCCGGTTGGGCGGGAAGACGCCGAAGTCCGCCTGGCGGCGGGCCAGATACTCCAGGGTGTCGCCGCGGCCCGGATCCTGCACGCGCAGTTCGACCTCCAGCCCGGCCTCCCGGTACCAGCCTCGGTCGCGGGCGACGAAGAAGCCCGCGGAGTTGGGCCAGGGGTGGAAGTAGTCGAGCATGACACGGATGTGGGACACGTCGGCTCCGGATCGGGTGGGGGTGGGAAGGGAAGGCGGAAGCGGCGCGGCGGGGCGGGGCGGTCAGCCGCGCCGGTGGCGGGGACCGACGGCGGCCGGGGCCGCACATGTGCTCGCGCGGGGCGGCGCCCTGGTAATCGGTCCAGGTCCACAACACCCGCCCGCGACACCGGAGTTCGGCCACGGCGATCGTGATGGCGGTGTTGGTGGCGATGGGGGAGAACCGCGGGCACCGTTGAGCAGGTTCCCCTGTGGTCGGCGGGATGCACCTTGGCGGGGTCTGCGAGCCCGCCGGAGGCGGCGGCACGGAGCACGGCGTCGTCGTCCGCCCGGCTGCCTTCCCGCAACTTGTGGACGTCGTCGGCCATGAACTCCTCGGCCACGGCGTGCCGTTCGTCGTGCGGGGTCCGCCGCCGCAGGCCGAGGTCCCGGGCGGCGCGGTCCAGGGCCGAGCTGACGATGTCCCCACCGATCCGCCCGTTGCTCGGGTGGTCGAGCGTGGTCGTCTTCCGGGCGAACGCCAGCGGGCGTTGGCCGGTGGCGGAGACGGTGGGGACGCATCCGAGGTGCGTGGTGGCGGCGGTCGGAGCGCCGATCAGGAGCAGCGGGTCGCCGCTGGGGGTGGCTATGCGGTCCCGCTGGGCCGCGTCGACGGAGCCCTGGTGGACGTCGAGCGGGGCGGTCCCCATCCGATGGGCCAGGTCACGGTGTCGGTGTGCCTGGCTGTCGGGGTGGCGCCACAGGCCCATCGCGGTCCGCCCCACGGTCGACCGGCGCGGACCGCCACGGGGTATCCGCCGGGGCGCGGGGCCGGCAGCGGGAGAGGACGGGCTCATGGTGATGCTCCGGGTCGAGGGGAAGGCGGGGCGCGGGCGGGCGGTGAAGGGCGCGCGCCCATTGCGCCGTGGGGGGCCGGTGAACGAACGGCCGGACAAAGGGCCGACGACGGGGGGCCAGGTGGAGCGGGCAGCCGGGGGCCTGTTACGGCTGGGCGTCCGCGCGGCACGGCGGGAGGTGCGGCGCCGGTGCGGCGTCCGCGGGTCAGCCGGCGGTACAGAAAGCGCTGGCGCAGCGCCCGAGATCGACATGGCGGCGCAGCGTGAGGCGACAGTCGCGGCCGACGGCGGCCGGGCGGAGGAACGACGGTCCGCTCAGGAGGTTCGTGGGCATCCGTGGCTCCTCTCCGGTCGGTCCGGCACGGTCGGGGACGCACATCCGGTCCGCAGAGCGGAAGTTGATGGCGTGATAGTGCACTTTATCGGGATAACATCCGATGTAGTGGCGGCGAGCCTAACATTCATTCGATTCCGGTCAACCCGCCGTCCGCATGGCGGCACGGGGGCGGTCCGCGGCGCCATAGGGCCGGTCGCGCCGCCTCGGGCAGCCGGTCCGTGCCGCGCAGCGCGGTCCCTCGCCCGTGGGGTCATGGCTGGTCGCCGCCGTCGCCGCCGACCAGCGCGGTGATGCGCTGCTCCAGACTCCGGCGCAGATGCGTGCGCGCGGCCTCCCGGGCCCGGTCGGGATCGTGGTCGTGCAGGGCGTTCAGGATCAGGTCGTGCTCGTGCTGCAACGGTTCGATCCCGCCGAACGGGGACGGTGGTCCGCTGTCGTAGATCCGCAGCCGTGCGGTGAGCTTGACCAGCAGCTCGTTGATGGTCGCGTTGTGCCCCGCCAGCCACAGCAGTTCATGGAAACGGAAACTGGCCGCGCGGGCGGCCGCTCCCCCGTCGCTCCCGCCGGCGGCCAGGATCATCTCGTGCTGGCGGCGCAGCCGGGCGAGGTCGAGTCCGGTGGCCCGCAGCGCGGCCGAGGCCGCGGCCTCCGACTCCAGGGCGATGCGCGCCTCGTAGATCTCCACGACGTCCTCGGCCGTGCCCGACCTGACGCGGAATCCGCGCTGGGCCCGCTCCAGCAGCCCGTCGTGCTCCAGCAGTGCCAGGGCTTCCCGCATCGGCGTCCGGGACACCCCGTAGTCGCTGCTCAGGGCGGTCTCCATGAGGGCCGAGCCGGGCGGGAAGCGACCCTCCAGGACGTCACGGCGCAGCCGCCAGTACAGCTCCGAGCCGGACGGCACCGCCTCGACGGGCGCGGCCGGTGTCCCGGAGTCGGGTGGGGACGGAGTGCGTCTCGGCATGGCGGTCCTCGGTCGGCCGGTACGGGTCACCCGCCTGACGGTGGGACGGCGACCCCGACAGAATGGATACGGGCAGGGCCTACCGTACAGGATGCGTATCCATGCGTATACGCTGGTGCCGCCCAGGGTGTTGTTACCCCAGGTGGACGGCGCACGGCCGACCCGACTGACCACACCCGCCGTCGCGCCCGTCTCCGCCGATCCACCCCTCCGGGAACTCCCGGACCGACTTCACGAAAGGCGGACGCATGAGCCAGGGCACGCCCGGTACGCGCCGCGAGGACGTACTGATCGACGTCGACGAACTGACCAGCCTGCTCGCGGCGGGCCACGGCACCGCGCAGGACGCCGACCCGGCGCACCTGGACCCGTACGGGGCAGACTCGGCGGACGCCGCCTGCCCCGTGTTGGTGCTGGACGCGACGGTCGCCCTGGCCCAGCCCGCCCACGACGGCGACTACCGCGCCGCCTCGGGTGCCGCGGCCTGGGCCCGGGCCCATATCCCGGGCTCCCGGCACGTGGACCTGCTGACCCGCTTCACCGACCCGACGGCGCCGTACCACTTCGCCCACCCCCCGCGCCGCGCGGTCCGGCGGGAGCTGGCCTCGCTGGGAGCCACCGAGGAGACCACCGTCGTCCTGTACGACCAGGGTTCGGTGCAGTGGGCAGCCCGGCTGTGGTGGATGCTGCGGGACGCCGGCGTCCCGGCCCGCGTCCTGGACGGCGGCCTGCCCGCATGGACCGCGGCGGGGCTGCCGGTGGCGACGGCAGCCGAACCCGCACCGGTGGCGACGGCACCCGCACCTGCACCCGCACCGGTGGAGGCCGTACGCCCGCCCGAAGCCGACCCGTTCCCCCGTGCCGCGGCCGGTGACGCCGCCCGCCCCTCGCTCTGGGCCGACAAGGAGGACGTCAGGGCGGTGAGCGAGCGCCGCACGGCAGGCACCCTGGTGTGCGCCCTCAGCGCCGCGCACTTCGAAGGCACCACCCCCACCCGCTACAGCAGGCGCGGCCGCATCCCCGGCAGTGTGAACCTGCCCGCCCAGGCAGCCCTGAGCCCCGGCGGGCTGCTACTGACGGGCACTCAACTCAGAGCCTACGCACGCCAGTTGCCCGACGGGCCCAAGGATCCGGTCGTCCTGTACTGCGGAGGCGGCATATCCGCCACACTCGGCGCCCTGGCCCTCACCGTGGCAGGCGTCGGCGAACTGGCCGTGTACGACGGCTCGTTGGAGGAATGGACAGCCGATCCGGGGTGCCCCGTCCACACCGGAACCGCCTGAGAGCGGCACGAGGGCCAGGGCGCCACGCGCGGTACACACGACAGCGCGGATCGGCCGACGGTACGGCAACACCCCGGAAAGCCCACCGCGAACACACCGCCGACACCCGGCCGACCACCGCGGCGACTTTCGCGTCCGCCCGTCGACGCCCGCGCCCGCCCCCTCGACCACCGGCCCGACCAGCCCTCACCCCACTTCCCCCCACTCCCCCGCTCCCCTCCGCAGACGCCGTCGTGCCGACCGTCCTCGGGAGTGGCCGGCCACGGCGCGCGCATCCGGCTCGGAGACATCCGCCCCGGCGACACGGTGTTCGTCACCGGGGCAGCCCGCCGGGCGCCCTGGCGGAACTTCCCTCCCGGCCGTCGAAAGTCCAGGTCAGCGGCGTGTCCGGCGATGTGTCAGGTGGCGCAACAGTTCCGCAACACCACCTTCCCTACCGGATGGGTATGGTTCCGGCCATGCCTGCGACCGACCGCATCCGAGACCACGCCGGCCAGGGCGCGACCACCGTCGCCGCCCACCGCGCGCGACGTCGGCTGCGCGCGGACCGGGCGCGCCAGCTCGCCGACCTCCTCCGTCACCAGATCCTCGCCGACGGCTACCCCTCCGGGACCCTCCCCCATGAGTCCACTCTCGCCACCGACTACGACGCCTCCCGCAACACCGTCCGCGAGGCCCTGGACCTGCTGCGCGCCGAGGGCCTCGTGGAACGCCAGCCCGGCGTCGGCACCGTGGTCGTGGCCCGCAAGTACCCCCATGGCCTCGACCGCCTGATGGGCCTCGCGGAAACCCTTCACGAGCACGGCCGGGTCACCAACGAGGTCCGCACGATGGGCCCCGCCCCGGCCCCCCTCCCCGTCGCCGACCGCCTCCGCGTCCCACCCGGCAGCGATGTCCTCTACATCGAACGCCTGCGCCGTCTGAACGGCCTCCCCCTCTCCCTCGACCTCACCTACATCCCCCTGGACATCGGTTCCGCCCTGCTGGGTGAGGACCTGGAGAACACCGATGTCTTCCGCCTCCTGGAGGCCGTCACCGGCCGGCGGCTCGGCCACGCCGAGATCACCCTGGAGGCGGTCAACGCCGACCCCCACTCCGCCGCCGTACTGCAGGCTCCGCGCGGCTCGGCCGTCCTCATGCTGGAACGCCTCACCCACCTCGCCGACGGCCGTCCGGTCGACCTGGAGTTCATCCGCTTCCGCGGCGATCGCATCTCGATGAGCGGCCTGCTGCACCGCTCCCTCTGACGCACCCCTCAAGTGCTCGACCTCCCTGGAGACAGCCATGGCCTTGGCGCCCCAGCGGGCCGACGTGCCCGTGACCATCGACGAGTCGAAGTGCATCGACGGCTGCACGCTCTGCGTGGACATGTGCCCGTTGGACTCCCTCGCCATCGACACCAGCAGCGGCAAGGCGTACATGCACGTCGACGAGTGCTGGTACTGCGGCCCGTGCGCGGCCCGCTGTCCCACCGGAGCCGTCACGGTCAACATGCCCTACCTGCTCCGGTGAAAGGCCCCACCACCATGAAACGCACGGCAGTCTCCGTGTCCGCGGCCGTCCTCCTGCTCCCGCTCGGCGCCTGCGGCACCGGCGCCGGGTCCGGCAGCGGCTCCACGGTCACCGTCACCGTCGGCTACCAGTCCAAGACCATCAACACGGTCACGGCCGGCACCCTGCTGCGCTCCCTCGGCTACTTCGAGAAGCAGCTGAACTCGCTCGGCGACGGCATCACCTACAAGGTCGTCTGGCAGGACTACGCCACCGGCGCCCCCATCACCGCCCAGATGACCGCCGGAAAGATCGACATCGGCTCGATGGGGGATTTCCCGCTGCTCATCAACGCGGCCCGCGGCAAGCAGCTCTCCCGCCCCACCCGCCTGGTCTCGGTCACCGGCTACAACCTGCGCGGCGGCCTGAACACCATCGTCACGGCCCCCGACTCCAAGCTCGCCTCGCTGAAGGATCTGCAGGGGAAGAAGGTTTCCACGAGCGTCGGCTCCGCCGCCGACGGCACACTCGTACGAGCCCTGCAACGCGCCGGCATCGACCCCGACAAGGGCATCGAGAAGCTCAACCAGCAGCCCGCGGTGGGTGCTTCGGCCCTGGCCGCGGGAAGCGTGGACGCGCTGTCGCAGTTCGTCGCCTGGCCGGGCCTGCTCGCCCGGCAGGGCAAGGCGAAGGCGCTGTACGACGGCGCGCAGCTGAACCTGCCCACCTTCCACGGCGTCACCGCCCGGGAGGACTTCGCACAGCGGCGCCCGGCCGTACTGGAGGCGTTCCTCAAGGCCCAGGCGCAGGCCACCGACTATCTGAACGAGCATCCCGTCACGGCCGCCGAGAAGGTCGCCGAGGCCACCGGGCTGCCCGCCGAGGTCGTCTATCTCTACAACGGCGCCCACGGCATCGCCACCTTCGACCCGGCCCTCAAGCCACAACTCGTCTCCGCCCTGAAGCAGGATGTGTCGATCCTGAAGGCCGCGAAGCTGACCGGTGACGTGGACGTGGACTCCTTCGTCGACGACCGCTATGTGAAGAAGGCCCTGGGGGCGGCGTACGCCGAGCGGCTCGCCGCCTCGCCCCCGGCCGCGGTGAGCGAGGTGTGGCCGAAGGGCTCGGCACGGACGCGGACCTTCCCATCGCCTGCCGAACTGCTGAGGTACGTAGCCGCCCACCGCGACGCCGTCCGCGCCGCCTACGTCCCCGACGCCACCACCGGCACCCTGTGGTTCGCCGACCAGGCGGTGTGGGTGGCCGACGGTGACAAGCTGCTGCCGTTCGTCGCCCCGGCGACCGCGCGGGCGTACGCCGACGGACACGACGGGGCGCGTGTCATCGCCTACGCCGATGCCCTGGAGCGTGCCTCGTGAGCCGGGCAGCACCACGAGCCGCCCGCTACGCGCTGCGGCTGACCGCCCTCGTGGCCGCCCTCGGCCTCTGGCAGCTGCTGACCAGCCGGCACATCGACATCTGGCTGCGCTTCTCGCAGTTCCCCACGGTCACCGATGTGGCCCGTGCCTTCGCCGACCGGCTGTCCGGCCCCGACTACTGGACGGATCTGACCGACAGCCTCACCCGTATCCTCACCGGTTTCCTGCTGGCCGCTGTCGTGGGGGTCGCCACGGGTGTGCTCGTGGCCCGCTCGCGGCTCGCCGAGGACCTGCTCAACCCACTGCTGGAAGTCGCCCGGCCGATCCCGGCCATCGCCCTGGTGCCCGTGGCGATCCTCCTGTTCCCCTCCAACGAACAGGGCATCGTCTTCATCACCTTCACCGCCGCCTTCTTCCCGGTCCTGGTCTCCACCCGCCACGCGGTGCGCGCGCTGCTCCCCGTGTGGGAGGAGGCGGTGCGCACCATGGGCGGAGGCCGGTGGCGGATCCTCGGCTCGGTCGTCCTGCCGGGCGCGCTGCCCGGCATCTTCGGCGGCCTGTCGGTCGGCATCGGCGTCTCGTGGATCTGTGTGATCTCCGCCGAGATGATCTCCGGTCAGTACGGGGTCGGTTACCGCACCTGGCAGGACTACACGGTCGTCGACTATCCCGGCGTGTTCGTCGGCATGGTCACGATAGGCGTGCTCGGCTGGCTCACCTCCACGGCCGTCGAGGTGCTGGGCCGCCGCCTGACCCGCTGGTTGCCGCGTACGTCGTACGTCCCCGCCGGCCGGACCCCGCGCCGGGTGCGCGGCGCCACCGCCCTCGAACCGGCCGGTTCCAGGACCGAGGAGGACGCGCCCCATGACCAGCTCGTCTGACGTGCGTTCGCCCGCCCGCACCGGTGCGGGCCTGGCCCTGCGCGGTGCCACCCTCGGCCGGCCGGGCGCGCCCGTGCTCGACGAGGTGGACCTCCAGGTGTCCCCCGGCGAGATACTCACCGTCGTCGGCCCCTCCGGCTGCGGCAAGTCGACGCTGCTGCGCACACTGGCCGGGCTGCTGCCGCCCCTCGCGGGTGAGGTCACCCAGGACGCGGGCCCGCTGACGGGCCCCGCCGCCGACCGTGCGCTGGTCTTCCAGGAGGACGCCCTGCTGCCCTGGCGTACCCTGCGCGCCAATGTCGAACTGCCCCTCGCCATCAAGGGATTGCGGCGCGTCGAACGCCGTGCCCAGGCCGAGTCCTGGCTCGCCCGTGTCGGGTTGACCGAGCAGTTGCGGCAGCTGCCGCACCGCGTCTCCGGCGGGCAACGCCAGCGCGCCCAACTGGCCAGGGCGCTCGCGGGCACGCCCCGTGCCGTCATGATGGACGAACCGTTCGGCGCCCTCGACGCGCAGACCCGCGCCGGCATGCAGGACCTGCTGGTCGAGGTGTTGCACGGCACGGGCGCCACCGTCGTCTTCGTCACCCACGACGTGGACGAGGCCCTGTTCCTCGGTGACCGCGTGGCCCTGCTCGGCGCGGGCCGCCTCATCGCCGTACGGAACGTACCGCGCCCGCGCGAGCGCGCCGCCCACGACGATCCGGCGCGTATCACCCTGCGGCGCGACGTCCTCACGTCACTCGGTTCTTGAAAGGCACCCTGGTGGACACCCCCTTGCAGATCCCGGCCCTCACCGACGCGGACGAGATCGGCTGCGACGTGCTCGTGATCGGCGGCGGCACCGCCGGCACCATGGCGGCGCTGACCGCAGCCGAGCGCGGCGCCAACGTCCTGCTGCTGGAGAAGGCGCACGTACGCCACTCCGGCGCGCTCGCCATGGGCATGGACGGCGTCAACAACGCGGTCATCCCCGGCCGCGCCGAGCCCGACGACTATGTCGCCGAGATCACCCGCGCCAACGACGGCATCGTCGACCAGTCCACCGTCCGCCAGACCGCCACCCGTGGCTTCGCCATGGTGCGGCGGCTGGAGTCGTACGGGGTGAAGTTCGAGAAGGACGAGCACGGCGAGTACGCGGTCCGCCAGGTCCACCGCTCCGGCTCGTACGTGCTGCCGATGCCGGAGGGCAAGGACGTCAAGAAGGTCCTGTACCGGCAACTGCGGCGGCGTGAGATGCGGGAGCGGATCCGCATCGAGAACCGGGTGATGCCGGTGCGTGTGCTGACGGCGGGCGAGGGCGAGGACCGCCGGGCGGTGGGGGCGGCGGGCTTCGACACCCGTACGGGACGGTTCGTCGCGGTGCGGGCCGGGGCGGTGATCCTGGCGACGGGCGCCTGCGGTCGACTCGGCCTGCCCGCCTCGGGCTATCTGTACGGCACGTACGAGAACCCGACGAACGCCGGTGACGGCTACGCGATGGCCTACCACGCGGGTGCCGAGCTGACCGGCATCGAGTGCTTTCAGATCAACCCGCTGATCAAGGACTACAACGGTCCGGCCTGTGCGTACGTCGCCAACCCGTTCGGCGGCTATCAGGTCAACCGGCACGGCGAACGCTTCGTCGACTCCGACTACTGGTCGGGACAGATGATGGCCGAGTTCGCGGGGGAGGTGGCGAGCGACCGGGGCCCGGTGTACCTGAAGCTGAGCCATCTGCCCGAGGAGTCGATCTCGGCTCTGGAGTCGATCCTGCACTCGACGGAGCGGCCGACCCGCGGCACCTTCCACGCGGGCCGCGACCACGACTACCGGACCCATGATGTCGAGATGCACATCTCCGAGATCGGGCTGTGCGGTGGCCACTCGGCCTCGGGGGTACGGGTCGACGACCACGCCCGTACGACCGTCCCCCGTCTGTACGCGGCCGGGGACCTGGCCTGTGTTCCGCACAACTACATGATCGGCGCGTTCGTCTTCGGGGACCTGGCGGGCGCCGACGCGTCCCAATATCCGCCGTACGAAGGGGAGTTGCCCCTTGACCAGCTCCAGGAAGCGCATGAGCTGATCTACCGCCCGCTGCACAACCCCGACGGACCACCGCAGCCGCAGGTCGAGTACAAGCTGCGTCGCTTCGTGAACGACTACGTGGCTCCGCCGAAGTCCGGCGCCCGGCTGTCGCTGGCCCTGGAGGCGTTCGAGCGGATGCGTGCCGACATCGCCGCGATGGGCGCCCGTACCCCGCACGAGCTGATGCGCTGCGCGGAGGTCGGCTTCATCCGCGACTGCGCGGAGATGGCCGCGCGGGCCTCCCTGGCCCGCACGGAGTCCCGCTGGGGTCTGTACCACGACCGTCTCGACCATCCGCATCGTGACGACGCGTCCTGGTTCCACCACCTCGATCTGCGCAAGTCCCGCACGGGGGCGATGGAGTTCACGGCCCGGCCGGTGGCTCCCTATCTGGTCCCGGTCGATGGGTTCAGCCCGGTCGGCGGCCCCTCCCGTCACCTCGGCGAGATCCACCCGGAGGAGGTGGCGATCGCGGGGGCCCGGGAAGCCGCGCCGGTGGCGATGCGGCAGGAGCCCGCCGGGACCGGTACGACCGCGCAGCCCGGTGCCCACGCGGCCGCCCCGGCCACGCCGCGCCTGGTCGAACTCCTCTCCGTCGCGGAGGACGAGCCCTCTCTGGCCGCCCTGACCCGCTATCTGACCGACCCCGACCCCACCGTCCGCCGAACGGCCGTCACGGTCCTGACGGAGACGGTGCCGCCGGGCACCGGAGCGGCGCTGGCCGCCGCGCTCGCCGACCCCGACGCCGGTGTCCGCGCCGCCGCGGCCGCCTCACTGCGCGAACTGGTCGAGACGCTGGACCCCGAACCGGCCCTGCGCGAGGGTCTCGCCGCCGCCCTGTCCGAGGCCGACCCCGTCGCGCGCGCCGCCGCGCTGGACGCGCTGCGCGTCCTGCGCCTCGGTGACACCGGGCTGTTCGCGCACTGCCTGTCGGATCCCGACATCGCCGTCCGTGGCGCGGCCGTGCGAGCGCTTGTGTCGGTCGACGCCGCCGGAGAGCTGGCCCGCGCGGCGAGCGCCGACCCGTCCCGCGAGGTCCGCGTGACGATCGCCAAGGCCCTGGCCACCGTGACCGCGGGGCGACCTGACGACACCGCGGCGGACAGCCCCGGACCCGACCTGGTCCGCTCGGCCCTCGCCGAGCTCGTCGACGACCCCGACGCCCTGGTGCGTGCGGCCGCCTACGAGGCGCTGGGCACGACCGGCTGCCCGCTCCCCCTGGCCACCCGCGCGGGGGCGGCCCTGTCCGATCCGGCCTGGCAGGTGCGGGCCGGCGCCGCCATCGCGCTGTCCGTCGCGGACCCCGGCCTCGCCGTCCCCGCCCTGGCCAAGGCCCTCGCCGACCCGAACGCCGACGTCCGCAAGGCCGCCGTGACCGCGCTGACCAGGCACCGTGCCGCCGAGGACGCCCGAGCGGCCCTGGCGACGGCGACGACGGACCCGGACGCCGACGTCAGGGCCTATGCGGCCCGGGCGCTGTGACCGCACTGTGAGCACGAGGGGACCGCTCCGCCCGAGGGCACGCGGCCGGTGACCGACCAGTGCTGCGGGCACCCTCAGAACAGCTTGCGCAGAATGATCTCAAGGGAGTACTCCGTGTGTTCCCGCGCCGTCCGCCCGGCGCGGGACACGTCTCCCTCACAGACCGCGCTGATGAGGTCGCCGTGCTGACGCGAGGAGACCGCGATCTCCTCGGCGCTGTACAGCGCGGCGATGCGCTTGTTGAAGTGGAACAGCCGGTTCGCGTGGATCATCTCCAGCAGCCGGGGGTTGCCGGAGGCGGAGGTGATGGTGTCGTGGAAGGCGTCGTTGCTGGAGACGCGGTCGCACAGGGAGTCCGCCGTCGGTGAGGTCATCCGCTCGCGCCACCCGGCGATCGTCTCGCGCTCCTTCGGTGTGGCGCGCAGCGCGGCCAGCCGGGCGGCCTGGGCCTCCAGACCGGCCCGGACCTCGTAGAGATGGGCCACTTGCTCCTGGGTGTACTCGTGCACCACCCAGCGGCGCCGCTGCGAGCGGATCAGGCCGTCGGCCATGAGCCGCTGCATGCTCTCGCGGACGGGGGTGCGCGAGACGCCGAGCCGGGACGCGATCTCGTCCTCCACGAGCGGTGCGTTGGGCCGCAGGACTCCGTCGACGATCTCCTGTCGCAGGGTCCAGTAGACCTCTTCCGACCGGCGTCGGGCCGGCACCTTGGCGGCGCCGCCCGATGAAGCGTCCGGATACTGTTCCGTCACTGGCCCGTCCTGTCCCCTCGGTTGTGTTGCCGCCCTGGCCCGTCGCACCGAAGTGCCGTCAGTACACGGGTCGTTCCGCGTTCCCGGCCCGGCCACGGTCCCAGGCGGGCACCGGCGGCGTGTAGTCGATCATGTGGGGTACCTCGACGTCCAGGTACAGCGGCCGTGGGCGCGCGGCGAAGTCGGCGACGTGGACGGCCAGTTCGCCGGTCGAGCGGACCGCGTACGCCTCAACGCCGCATGCCGCGGCAACGGCGACCGCGTCGATCGTACCGGGGTCGACGCCGAAGTAGCGCTGTCCGGTGTAGAGGTGCTGGAGCATCTTGATCCAGCCGAGGCTGTGGTTGGTGAACTGCACGAACAGGACCGGAAGTCCAAGACGGGACACCGTCTCCAGCTCGCCGCACGCCATCGCGAAACTGCCGTCCGCGGTGAAGGACACCAGCGGAGTGCCGGGCCGGGCCATGGCCACCCCGACGGCCGCCGGTATCGCATAGCCCATGGGGCCGTGACCGCGGGGCACCACCACGGTGCGTCCGGCCCGGTGCTGCCGCCAGTACACGGCGACGTTGGGGGTGGGCGTGCCGGGATCGGCAAGGGCAGGCGTGTCGGCGGGCAGGCCGTCGCACACGATGCGGACCACCTCGTCCGGCAGCAGCTGTCCGTCGGCCTGGGCCTCGGCGCCCGCCGGACGGGAGGCGGGTGCCGAGGGCGCGCCGACCGCCCGGACGGCCATCAGCCGATGGGCGCGCTCGGTGTCGTCGATGGGGGTGACGGCGTCCAGCAGCTGGTGCAGAACGGTGTCCGCGTCGCCGGGAAGGGCGAGCGCTCCCGTGAAGTTGCGGCCGGCGCGCGCGGGATCGATGTCGATCTGGATGACGGGGACACCGCTTCGGGCGGGTCCGGTCCAGCTGTTGGTGTCGGTGGCGTTGGCCCGGGTGCCGACGAGGAGCACCGTGTCGGCCTGACGCATCAGCGCGTTGGCGCCGGGCAGTGCGCCGTTGTTGCCGACCACGCCGATCGACCAGGGACAGTCGCCGCGGACCGCGCCGCGCCCGTGGATGGAGGTGGCGACCGCGGCGCCCAGCGCATCCGCGAGCTGTTCGAGGGTCTCCCAGGCCCCGGAGATATGGACGCCGGAGCCCGCGAGGACGGCGGGCCTGCGCGCCTGGGACAGCAGCCGGGCCGCCTCGGCGACGGCGTCGGCGGGGGCCGCGGGGCGCTCCGCGGGCAGGGTGGGCGCGGCGGCGTCGTGGGCGGGGCGGACCTCGGTCGGCTCGTCCAGGACGTTCTCCGGGACGATCAGGGCGACCGGGGCCGGGCGTCCCGACACGGCCTCCTTGAGCGCACGGGCGACCAGCTCCGGCAGTTCGTCCGCGCTCTGGGCCACCCGGGTCCACTTGGTGACCGCGGAGAAGAGGGCGACCTGGTCGATCTCGGTCAGCGCACCGGTGCCACGGCTGCCCGCGTGGATGTCGGAGGTGATCAGCAGCACGGGGACACCCGCCGCGTATGCCTCCCCGAGGCCGCCGACGGCATACGTGGTGCCGCCGCCGCTGGACACCTCCACCACACCCACCCGGTTGCCGCTGCGGGCGTAGGCGTCGGCCATGGCCGCCGCGTGCCGTTCGTCGCGCGCGAGGATGTGCTGGATGTCGTCCATGCGCCGGTAGAGCGCGTCGTACAACGCCACCCCGGTGTCGCCGGGCACACCGAACAGGGTCGTGACGCCTGCGGCCACGAGCGCGTCGACGAGCGCGTCACATCCCCGGCGCGCACCGGGCGCGTCACCCGGCTCTGCGGCGGCCGGGGTGAGGGGCACCTGCTGGGGCTGGACGTCGTACACGAGAACTCCTGGTGGTGGGCGCCGCGAGGCGCGCGGTGAGCGGGGTCAGGGACAGGACGTGGAGGTGCGGCCGAGGTGCTGCCAGGCGAGCGCCGCGAGCAGCAGCGCGGCGTCGGGCAGGACCGACTCGTCGAACACGGCGGTCGGGGCGTGGTTGCCGGCGGGGCGGGCGTGGCCGGGCGGGGCCGCGCCGAGATAGCCGTACGCTCCGGGGACGCGTTGCAGCACTCGGGAGAAGTCCTCGGAGCCGATGCGGGGCCGCGCCAGTTCCTCGTAGCGGTCGGGGCCGAAGAGTTCGACGGCGGTGCGGGCGAACCGGCCCGCGTGCGCCGGGTCGTTGACCGTGGTGGGCAGGACGGTCGTGAAGGTCACGTCGGCGTCCAGGCCGTGCGCGCGGGCGATCCCCTCGACCAGCGGGGGGAGTTCCGCCGCGAGGCGCGCGCTGGCCTCCGCGGAGAAGGACCGGACACCGGCCCGGAAACGGGCGTCGGCGGGGATGACGTTGGGGGCGGTGCCCGCGTGGAACTCGCCCACGGTGACCACGACGGGGTCGAAGGCGTCGAAGCGGCGGCCGGTGTAGCTCTGGACGGCGGTGGCCGCGGCCATGGCCACGGGGACCGGGTCCAGTGCCTCGTGCGGTCTGCCGCCGTGGCCGCCGCGGCCGCGGACCGTGGCGTCGAGGATGCCGTAGGCGGCCATCACCGGGCCGGGACGGGTGTAGCAGCGCCCGGCGGGCAGGTCGGCGACGACGTGCAGGGCGTACGCCGCGTCCACCGGCCGGCCCGCGGCGTCGAGGACGCCCTCGGCGAGCATCGCCCCGGCGCCGTCGTAGCCCTCCTCGCCGGGCTGGAACATGAACACGACGCTGCCGTGGATGCTCTGCCGGTGCTCGGCCAGCAGCCGGACGGCGCCCGCCAGGGCGGTGGTGTGCAGGTCGTGCCCGCAGGCGTGCATGCGGTCGGCGTCGACAGCGAACGGCAGTCCGGTCGCCTCCCGCAGCGGCAGTGCGTCCATGTCGCCGCGCAGGAGCACCACCGGGCCGGGCCGGTCGCCGTGCAGGACCGCGGTCACGGAGTCGAGCGAGGTGCCCGTGGTCACCTCCAGCGCGGCCCCGGTCTCCTTGGCCGTCGACGACAGGGCATCCAGTACTACGGCCTGGGTGAGCGGCAGGCGCAGGCCGACCTCCGGCACGGCGTGCAGTCGGCGGCGCAGGTCGGTCAGGTCGCCGGCGAGTTCGCGGGCGCGGGCGCAAAAGACCTCCCGCGCGGTGCTCACGGCCGCTCCCCGGCCCGCAGGCGCGGCAGCACGTCCGCCACGACCTCCTCGAACACGCCCTCGCGGTGCGGGCCTTGGAGGGGGAAGGGGAACATGAACTCGGTGATGCCGATGTCGGTGAAGCGGCCCACGAAGTCCCGGAAGCGTTCCACCGACTGCCAGGGGGCGTCCTCGGTGAATCCGGCCATGAAGGACTTGCGGATCGACGCGGGGTCGCGTCCGGCACGTTCGGCGTGGGCGTCGAGCAGGGCGCCGCGCTCCTTGGTCAGGCGCAGGCTCTCCTTCTCGTCGAGTTTGACGCCGCGGCGCAGTTGGGAGAAGAGGGTGCCGTAGCTGCTCCACACATCGGCGTGGCGGGCGGCCACCGCGAGGGTGGCGTCGACGTGCGCGGCGACGAGCAGCGGGGGCCGCTCGGCGCCGACGGGCGCGGGGGCGCGGACCGCGCCCTGCACGGTGTAGTACGTCCCGTCGTGGTCAAAGGCGTCCCGCTCCAGCACACCGCGTACGACGGTCAGGTACTCGTCCAGCCGGGCCCCCCGCTCGGCCTGCGGCCAGGGTGGCGCGCCCGCGTACGCCAGGTCCTTCGGGTTGCCTCCGGCCCCGATGCCGGCCACGGCGCGGCCACCTGACATATGGTCGAGCGTGATGGCCTGCTTGGCGACCAGGGCGGGGTTGCGCAGCGGTGCGGCGCTCACCAGTGTGCCCACGGTGACGCGGGAGGTGGCGGCGGCGATGCCACCGGCCAGCATCCAGGCGTCGAACCGGTTGCGTATCGGGCGGCCTTCAGGATCGAGGGTGCTCCACAGATGGTCTCCGGCCCACAGGCTGTCCCACCCCTGGTCCTCGAACTGTCGCCAGCGTGCGGTGAGTTCGGCCCAGGGGGCGGCCTCGTACGTCATCAGGCCGAACCGTGTGGGGGAGGTGGCGGTCATCGGGCGGTCGCTCCTGTCGTGTGCGGGTCCTCGGTGCGGGTGTGGGTGTGGGGTCCGTCGGTTGCGGAGCCGGTCCCCGCGGTGGCCCGGCGTACGGCGTGGGTGACGGCGGCGGAGGTCACCGTGCCCGAACCGGCCTCCCGGTCGGCGGTGACGTAGGCGGTGCGGTAGACCCGGGCGCGCTCGGCCTGCGGGAGGCGGCCGACGGCGTCGACGAGTTCCCGCTGCACCTGCGGGGGCCAGCGCCGCTCGTAGCCGATGCGGGCCGAGCCGAGGGTGAACGTCCCTTCCCGCTGGGCCAGTTGTGCGCGGAGCCCGGCGGTGGTCTGCTCGTCGACCGTGCCGTCCGCGTGCAGGGCGACGCCGTATGCCGCGTGGGCCTTGTCGGGGTCCAGCAGTCCGCGGGCCACGTCGGCGGCGACCGTGTCGGCGGGCCGGTCGCCGGGGTGGCCGAGGCCGCCGCCGCCCGCGGTCTCGACCAGCAGGACGTCCCCGGCGGCCAGGGTGACGACGTTGACACGGCCGAGGTTCCGCTCGCGCGGGGTGCCGGGGTTCAGCAGTGCGCGGCCGGGTGCTCCGGTGCCGCCGCCGTGCACGCCCCACGGTTCGAACAGCAGGCGTTCCATGCCGCGCACGGCGAGGGTGACTCCGTCGGCGAGGGCCCGGATCCGCAGGGTGATGCCCGCTCCGCCCGGCCGGGCTCCGGCGCCGCCGGAACCGGTGCGGTACCGGTACTCCTCGACGAGGACGGGGGCGTCCTGTTCGAGGAGTTCGCCTGGGACGTTGCGCAGCCAGCCGCCGGTGAAGCTGGTGCCGTGCAGACCGTCGCGCCCGGGGCGCCCGCCGGATCCGCCGGTCAGCGGCTGGCCGACGGCCACATGGCGTCTGCCGGTGACCGGGTCGGTGTGCGCGACGGTGGCGATCGCCACCGCGCCGGACCCGGTCGCGAGGGCGTCGTCGGGCGCCGCCTGCGCCAGGCAGCCGAGCACGCAGTCCATGATGCGGAAGAACACGGCCGCGCGGACGCCGCAGGTGGCGCCGGCGCCGGGGTTCACCACCGAGCCGGGCGGCAGGTCGGCGGTGACGGCGCGGACGAGGCCGGAGTTGTAGGGGATGCCGGGGTCCTTGGAGACCAGGTAGTTCACCAGGGCGAAAACCAGCATGTAGTGGCCGGGGTCGCCTCCGGTCGGCAGGTTGACGGCCTCGGCGACCTGGGGGGAGGTGCCCCGGAACGACAGATGGGGGCGGCCCTGGGCGAGGGTGAGTTCCAGCGCGAGCCGGGTCGGCGGGACCGTCACCGTCTCCTGGCCGTCCGGGCCGGTCTCGATGAGTCCCTCCACGTAGTCGACGAACCGGTAGCTGCCGTCGTGGAGTTCGCCCAGCAGCCCGGTCGCACGGGCCTGAGCCTCGTCCAGCAGATCCGCGACGGCGTCCTCCAGGGCGTCGGCTCCGTGCCCGGCGACGATCTCGTCGATACGGCGTTGCGCCGCCACCAGTCCGGTGATCTGGGCGTCGATGTCGCCGTGGTTCTCCTCCGGCACCCTGGTGTTGGCGAGGACCGTCCGAAGCAGCGCCGTGTTCTCCCGGCCGGCCTCGTGCAGCTTGGCCGGCGGGATCAGGACACCCTCCTGGGCACGGTCGGTGTGGGTCCAGGAGATGGAACCGGGCACCGAGCCGCCGATGTCGGAGGCGTGCACGAAGCTGAACGCAAAGGCGACGATGCGGCCCGCTGCGTACAGCGGGGCCCAGGTCCACACGTCCGGCAGGTGAGTGACCAGTCCCCCGGTGGCGTCGGGGTCGTTGCTGATGCCGATGTCGCCCGGCGCGTAAGGGGCCAGCGACTCGATGGCGGCCCGCGCGGGCGCGCCGATCATCAGGTTGCCGGAGATGCCCCGGGGCGCGGCGAACACCTCGCCGCCGGGGGTGACCAGACAGGTCCCGAAGTCGGCCGTCTGCTTGACGAAGACGCTGAAGCTGGTGCGTCGGATGGTCTCGGCCATCTCCTCCACGACGGCGGTCAGCCGGCGCGAGAGAATCTCCAAGGTCACTGGTGAGCTGCGCATCAGGCGGCCCTCCCCCGGGCTCGCCCGGCGTCGATCAGCAGGTTCCCCATCGCGTCCACCTCGGCGTGGGCGCCGGTGGGCAGGAAGAGCGTGGCGTCCGGCGCGGAGACGACGAGCGGCCCCTCAAGGCGGGTGCCGGGCGCGAGGTCGGCTCGTTCGACACAGCCCGCCGCGACACGACGGCCGTGCTCGACGACCGTGTGCGGCCGGGGCCGGACCTCGCTGCCGGAACCGGCGCGCAGGGTCAGGGGCCGCGAGCGGGCCGTCAGGGTGATGCGCAGACTGCGCACGTCGAGTTCGCGGCCCGAGGCGTCCACGCCGTAGGCCGCGCGGTAGCGGGCGGTGAACGCCTCGCTGAGCGCGGCGATGGTGGGCTGTTCGTCCTCGGGCAGGGTCACGGGCAGGGTGAAGGACTGCCCGGCGAGCTGTACGTCCGCCCAGCGGGCGAGCCGGACCTCGTGGTGGAGGGAGGCGGACTGGTCGCGGTACCAGAGGCGGGCGCGCTCCTCCAGGTCCTTCCACACGGTCCGCAGCCGCTCGTCGTCCAGCCGGCCGGTGGTCTGTCCCACGGCGGCGACCAGGTCGTGGCGCAGGTCGGTGACGAGCGCACCGAACGCGCACAGGGTTCCCGGGGACGAGGGCACCAGCAGCTGCCGGATGCCGAGTTCGCGGGCGAGCGCCACGGCCTGGACGGGTCCGGCACCGCCGTAGGGCAGCAGATGGCATACGGCCGGGTCGACGCCCCGGCGGGCGAGGAGCGGGACGAGTTGGGCGTGCATCATCGCGGTGGCCACGTCCACGACGGCTTCCGCGGCACCCTCCACGTCCGTGGCCAGCCGCCTCGCCAGCGGCGCGAAGGCATCCCGGGCGGCGTTGCGGTCGAGGCGCACCGCTCCCCCGGCGAAGTCGTCCGGGTCGAGGTAGCCGCACACCACGTAGGCATCGGTGAGGGTCGGTTCGGTGCCGCCGTGTCCGTAGCAGGCGGGGCCCGGCCGCGCGCCCGCGCTGCGCGGGCCGACCTTGAGCACGCCGGAGGCGTCCAGCCAGGCCACCGAGCCGCCGCCGGCGCCGATCGAGGAGACCTCCACCGACGGAGTGATCAGGGGGAAGTCGCCCAGTTCGGCGTCGGTGGAGTAGGGGATGACGCCGCCCTCGACGATCGAGCTGTCCACGCTGGTGCCGCCCATGTCCATCGTGACGAGGTCGCCCACCCCGGCGGCGGTGGCCAGTCGCACGGCACCCGCGACGCCCGCCGCGGGACCCGACAGCAGGGTCTCCACGGCCGCCCGCAGCAGCGCCGCGCTTCCTTCGCCGGTGGCGAGGGCTCCGGCCACGGACATCACACCGCCGTTGGACTTGGTGATGTGCAGCGGGCAGCGCAGCCCCTGTTCGCGCAGCCGGTGCGAGAGGTCACGGAGGTAGCCGCCGAGCAGTCCCGCCACATGCGCGGCGAGAACGGCGACGGTGGCCCGCTCGTACTCCTTCTCCTCGGGCCACAGTTCGGCGGAGCCGGCCACGATCAGATGGGGGTGCGTCTGCCGCAGCAGTGCCACGGCCCGCTGCTCGTGCTCGGGGTGCGCGTGGGCGTGCAGGAAGACGACGGCCAGTGCCTCGACTCCGTCGGCGAGCAGGTCGCGGGCGGCGGCGAGGAGGGCCGCCTCGTCCAGTGGACGGTCGACGGTGCCGTCCACCCGCATCCGCTCCGGTATCTCCCGTACGTCCTTGCGGTCGGCCAGCGGGCGGCGGGGGTCGGCGAAGAAGTCGATGGGGTCGCGCAGGCGGAGCCGTCCGATCTCCAGCAGGTCCGGGAACCCGGCGGTCACCAGCAGGCCGGTGCGGGCGCCGGACCGTTGGAGAACGGTGTTCAGGGCGAACGTCTGCCCGTGTGCGAAGTACTCCACCTGCTCCGGTGCCACCTGGTGCCGGGCGAGGATCCCGGTCACGGCCCGCACCACCGCGGCGGCCGGCTGGGCGGCGTCGGAGGGAACCTTGGCGGTGTGCACGGCGGAGCCGTCGGCGGCGGCCAGTACGACGTCCGTGAAGGTGCCGCCGACGTCGACGCCGATGCGGTACGGCGGTGCGGCGGACGAGGTCGCGGCGGCCGGGAGACGGTTGTTCACTGGGCGGAATCTCCTTGTGGTGCGGGGGCGTTCACCAGGGCACCGGCCACGCGGCGGGCCGCCACCGCCGCGAGCGCCGCCAGCAGGAGTGAACCGGCGATCAGCAGGCTCGACATGGCGGTGACCGTGGGGTCCTGCCGCTGTTCGAGGCGGAGGAACATCGCCACCGGCAGCGTCGTGGTGTCGGCGGGCATCAGGAACACCGAGGTGTCCACCTCGTCGAACGAGGTGAGGAACGCGAACACGGTCGCGGCCAGCAGCGCGGCCCGCACCTGTGGCAGCGTGATCCGGACGAACGCGGCGAGCGGGGAGGCTCCCAGGTCGCGGGCCGCTTCCTCCAGTGCCGGGTCCAGGCCGGCCAGCGCAGCCCCCATGACGGCCACGACGAACGGCATCAGCAGCAGGCAGTGCGCGAAGGCGATACCGCCGACGGTGCCGTAGGCCGCGGGGAAGAGCGAGGCGTAGAGGACGAACAGGCAGAACCCGGCGACGACGCGGGGCAGGCTCAGCGGCATCACGAACACGGAGCGCAGCAGTTCACGGCCGGGGAAGGACAGTCTGGCGATGGCGTAGGCGGCGGCCGTGCCCATGACGACGGAGACGAGCGTGGCCAGCACCGCGACCTGGGTGGAGTACTGCAGCCCGACGGTGAACGGCTCGTAGGACAGCGCCTCCTTGAACCAGCGCAGGGTGAAGCCCTCTCCTGAGCCGGACGCGGTGGTGCCCCGGAAGGACCGGTAGACCACCACGGCGAGCGGCAGCAGCACGAACACCATGGTCGCCGTGAGGAAGAGGCCGCGGACGACCGGCAACAGGCGACGGGACGTCGTCACGCTCCCACCTCCCGCCGGCCGTCGGCCGGAACACGGTGGCGTACGTCGGCCAGGCGGCCCAGCCGGTTGAAGGTGGCCAGCACCACCAGCGCCACACCGAGCAGGACCAGCGCCTGGGCCGCGGCCAGCGGCCACTGGAGTTGCTGGATGTTCTGGTAGACGGACTGCGCCAGCACCGCAACACGTCCGCCGCCGAGCAGGGCGGGGGTGGCGAAGGCGCTGACCGTCAGGGCGAAGACCAGTTGGAAGGAGGCGATGACGCCGGGCATGGTCAGCGGCAGGAGCACCGACCGCAGCCGCCGCCACGGGGATGCTCCCAGGTCGGCCGCCGCCTCCAGCACCCCTTCGGGCAGCGACCGCAAAGAGCCGAGCAACGGGACGATCGCGAAGGGCAGTTCGACATGGACGAGGGCGAGCACCACACCCGGTTCGTGGTAGAGCCAGCTCCCGAGCATGCCGTGCAGCAGCCCGTCCGGCGCCAGCAGCAGCATCCAGCCGTAGGAGCGCACCACGACACTGATCAGGATGGGTGAGAAGACGGCGAACATCAGCAGGCCGGACAGCCACCAGCGGCGCACACGCAGCAGGCACCAGGCGATGGGATAGGCGATCAGGACGGTCAGCACGGCCACCACGGCGCCCACGCGCAAGGTGGTCCACAGCATGTCCGCCGTATAGCGGTCGCCGAGGAGCCTGCTCCAGGTGCCCAGGTCGAAGGGGGCGAAGAGGCGGCTGGTGCGTTCGGTGCGGAAGCTGTACGACAACAGGAGCAGGACGATCGAGCAGAGGACGAGCAGGAGGTAGAGGGCACCGGGCGCGACGAGCGCGTACGCCAGCCGTGACCGTTCGGACCGGTACCGGCCTGCGGTCGCCCGGCGGCCCTCCTGGACGGGCGGTCGCGCGGCCGGGTTGCCGCGGATGTCTTCGCGTGTGCCGGTCACCGTGTGCTCCCGAGGGCTGCCGGGCGACCGGTGTGCGGTGCGCCGCCGGACGGACCGGGCGGCAGTACGACGACGGCGGAGGCGTCGACGGCCAGTCCCACTGTCTCGCCGACCGACGGGACCGGGTCGGTGGCGTCCGTGTCGACCACGATCTCCCGGCCGCCGGGGGCCTCCAGGACGACACGGACGCGGGCTCCCAGGAATCCCGCGGACCGCACGAGGGCGCGTCCCGCGACGCCGGGGGTGTCCGGGGAGGTGATCCGGAACGACTCCGGGCGTACGGCGACCACGGTGTCCGGAGTGACCGAGGACTTCTCGGGCAGCGGCAGCCGCAGCCCGTCCGCTGCCGTCACGGCATGGCGGGTGGCGCCGTGCGGGCCGTCCTGCGTGCCGGTCACCTCGAAGAGGTTGTTCTCGCCGATGAACTCGGCGACGAATCTGCTGGCCGGCGTCCGGTACAGCTCCTGTGCGGTGCCGACCTGCTCGATCCGGCCGGCCGCCATGACGGCGATGCGGTCGGACATCTCCATCGCCTCCGCCTGGTTGTGCGTGACACAGACGAACGTGGTCCCGGTACGGCGCTGAAGAGCGCGCAGCTCGCGCCGCATCTGTAGCTGGAGGCCGAGGTCGAGCGCGCTCAACGGCTCGTCCAGCAGGAGGACCCGAGGGCGTTTGACCAGGGCCCGTGCGATGGCGACGCGCTGGCGCTGGCCTCCGGACAGGGTGCTCGGCGCTCGCCCGGCGAACGCGGACATCCCCACCGCGTCCAGTGCCTCGGCGACTCTGCGGGCCGTCTCCTTGCGGTCCGTGCGCTCGGTGCTGAGTCCGAAGGCGACGTTGCGCGCGACGTCCATGTGCGGGAACAGCGCGCCCTGTTGGAACACCAGGTTGGTGGGGCGGCGGTGGGCGGGCGTACGAGTGACGTCGACGCCGTTGATCCGTACGCCGCCCTCGTCCGGGTGTTCCAGTCCGGCGATGATGCGCAGCGCGGTGGTCTTGCCGCAGCCGGAAGGGCCCAGGAGGGAGAAGAACTCGCCCTGGGCCACCTCCAGTTCGATGTGGTCAAGGACCCGGCGGGAGCCGAAGGAGCGGCTCAGACCGTCCGCGTGGACGGCTGCCGCGGCCGATTCGACGCTCACAGGTGCGTCTTCACATCGTTGTTCCAGGCGGTGGTGGCCTTGTCGAGGCCGGTCACCAAGGCTGACCAGTCCAGCTTGAGGGCGTGCTGCACCGTCTTCAGCTGGAAGCTCTCGATGTCGCGGTATTTGGCGGGCAGTTGGGCCCCTTCGACGAGCGGGATGGTGGCGGTGGCCGCGCTGTAGTCGGACACCGCGGCGGGGTCGAAGAGTTCGTTCATCAGGTCCGCGGCCAGGTCGAGCTGGTCAGGGCTGGTCCCCTTCACGAGTTGGAAGCCCTCGGGGAAGGCCATCACTCCCTGCTTGGGGACGGCGAAGCCGATGGGGTCGCCCTCGTCGATCCAGGGCTGCGCGATGCCCTGGAAGCCGGGCGCGATGACGACCTGGCCGCTGTTGAGCTGCTGGCGCAACTGGTCGATCGAGCCGATCAGCCCGCTGAACTGGCCCTTCTTGGCCGCCCGTGAGAAGGCGGCGATGCCCTTGGAGAGGTCGTCGTCGGAGCCGCCCTCGATCTGGTTGATCACCGGGACGGCGTTGACGCTGAAGGCGGGGGCGTCCCACGTGGTCACCCGCCCTCGGTAGGCGGAGTCGAAGAGGTCCGTCCAGGAGGTGGGAGGAGTGCGGATGACCTTCTTGTTGTAGATGAGGCCCATGGCGTCCATCACCATGTAGGCGCCGAGGCCGTTGTCGGAGGTGTATCCCGGCAGCACCTTCGCGATGTTCGGTACGGACTTCGCGCTCACCGGTGCCCACAGCCCGTCGGCGGCTCCCTGGGCGAAGCTCTGTGCGTTGAAGAAGCCCAGGTTGAGCAGCGGCTTGTCGCGGTTGACCTGAACCGAGGACACCAGCTTGGGAAAGGTGTCCGCGTTGGTGCCCTCGATATAACGGATCGTGATGCCGCGTTTCTTCGCGAACGCCTTGGCGACCCTGCGCGGCACGGTCCCCTGCGCTCCGGCCCAGTGGAAGAGAGTGAGGGAGTTCGCCCCGCCCGCCGAGCTGCCGCCCGGCGCCCCACAGGCTGCCAGCAGCCCGCCGCCCAGGAGGGCCGCTCCCGCGGCACCAGCAGAGCGCAGGAGTGCGCGCCGATCAAGATTGGTCATGGCGAATCCTCTGTCGTTCATGGGCTGGACGGCCAAGCGGCTCAAGGGACCGAGCTTCGGGGAGCGCTCCGTCTCCGTATCACCACCGCATGCAGCTTTGCATGCGAAGCCGTATACCAAAAGACTCGGACATGGGTCTTCATGAGTTTGAAATAAATCCCCCGGCCTGTCCCCTGCCCGTTTCCCCTGAGCAGGTCGAGCGCCTCGCATCCCGCTCCCCGGGCTTGCCGCGCCCCGGCGGCATGCTCACCCACGATGGCTCGGCCCATCGCGACGCGCCGGCGCTGACCACCGGAGGGCGCCTTGGGCTTGCGGCCGGGGTACTCGGTTGCGGCGCCGTGCGGCCCGGAGGCCCGGCGGCCCGAAGCGGGCGGTGCCCCGGATCTTCGCCGCGTCCTCGACCACGTCCTGCGCGGGGTCAGCTCGCGAAGCGAGCGAGCCCGAACGGACGTAGCGACTCATGTCGCTCGCCCGTGATCACCTCATCGGATACGACCTGGGCGAGGTGAGCCGCGAGTGTCACACCGCTATGGGTGGCGACGGCATAGATCGATGACTGCTCCGTGATCCAGTCCGAGATCGTCACACCGTCGTTCGGCAGGACACGCGTGCCGAGCGTCACCGTCTCGGTCGAGGCATTCCTCAGCGCCGGGTACAGCGTCCGGGCCCGGTCCAGCAGCACGCCCGGGACCGTCCAGATCCGGGGGTCGTCCGGCTTCCATCGCGCGCCTGTCGGGGAGTCGGTGAACGTCACACCGCCGTTGCGCGCGGGCCTGATGGAGATGCCAGGAGCATGGATGACGCGCCTGATGCCCGTGTCGACGGGGCCCGTGGTGGCGATGAGCCCAACGGTGGCATGCCCGGTTCCTGTCGCGCCGTCAGCTGATGACGGGCGCGTGGGGAAGTCCATGCCCATGGTGGCGAGAACGGGCCGAATTCCGTTGCCTGCCGCCAAGATCGTCACGTCGGCCGCGTACTGATGGCTGGATCCATCAGCCGAAGTCACCGTGGTCCGCCCGGTCGGCTTGAGTTCGGTGACTCGCTGGTAGGGGCGGAACACCGCACCCGACTCGCAGGCCCTCTTCAGAAGGCCCGCGCACATGGCGATCGTGTCGATCCAACCCTCCTTCGGGTACAGTGCGCCTCCCTTCAGGCCAGTGGAGTCGATCGATGGCTCAAGCTCCTCGATCTCAGCCCGCGTCAGCACGGTGGCTTCGTAATCGTTCGAGGTGAGCCGACCGGCCTTCTCCTCAAGTGCTTCCATGTCCGCGTCGGTCGCGGCGACTTGCAGGTTTCCGGTCTGGTGGAACCAGTCCGCGTCGCCCGGAGCACGTGAGCGCCGGGCCCGTTCGTGAGCGCGCAGTCCGAGGACATTGAGATGCTGGTACTCGGCGGGGGACTTGTTGTTGGCGTTCACCCAGGCGAATGTGGCCGAGCTTGTTCCTGACGTCAGCTCGGCAGCGTCGATGATGGTGACGGCCGCACCGCGAAGCGTGAGCTCGTATGCGAGGCTGCAACCGATGACGCCTGCCCCGACTATCAACACGGTCGACTTCACTCATGGTCCTTTCGGGCGCCAAGAGCGTCCTCGCTCGGTCGGCGCGTTGTGCGGCATGGGGGTCGAGGACGGCCGGGTCGGTCAACGGAGCGCTGTCCTGGCGGGGCACACAGGTGTGTTGCTCCTACAGGGAGTGCTCGATCGTGATGTCGGCCATCGCGTCGAGCGCCTTGGTGGATGCTTTGGGGCGTCGAACGGCGATGCCGACGAAGAGCGCGTCGAAGACCCCCAGGTGGGCGAGGCGGCTGGCCATTGATTCGAGACGGAAGCCGTATTCGGGGCCTCCCGCGATCAGCGAGGCATCCACGAGGCGGGTCAGCGGTGAGTTGGTGAAGCTGGTGATGGCGACGATGAAGGCTCCTGCCGCGCGCGCCGCCTCGGCGGCGAGGAGTGACTCGCGGCTGGCCCCGGTGTGGCTGACGACAAGACACACACAGTGCTGGTCAAGGTGTCGTGCGGCCAGATGCTGGGCCATGACATCACTGGGAAAGATCGTCACGAGGCCGAGCGCCGACAGCCGATGAGCGGCATCGTGGGCCGGTGCCGCGGAGGTTCCGTTGCCGACGACGAGTACCCGGCCGGCCACCGCGATGCGATCGATCGCCAGTGACAGCAGCTCGGGGTCGACGGTCTGTGCCGCGTCTATCAGGGCCCTGCTGCTCCGCCGGAGGATGCGATCGAGGACTTCACCGGCCGGCGTCTGGCCGTCTATTCCCTCTTCGTGGGCGAGCTCCTGCTCCTGCTGATCCTGATGGGCGAGATCGCGTGTGATCGCGAGCTTGACGTCCTGATAGCCCCGGTAGCCGATGCGTTGGCAGGCGCGCACCGCGGAGGACTGCGCGACGCCGGCCTTCTGGGCCAGTTCGGTCACCGAGCCGCGCACGACGGCATCAGGGTCGCTGAGGATCACCTCCATGACACGCTTGTCCGTACCGCCCAGGCTGGGCAGCGCGGCTTGGGCACGAGTGACGAACTCGCCGCTGACCAGCAAGGATTTACCTGGAACCACGTGTCCTCATTTCGCTGCGCAGGCACGGACCGAATGTCGGTGCGGCCACGAGACTAACACCCGGATGGATGATCCATCCTGCATTTCATAGGTACTGGGATAGTTCAACTTTCCGTCGTCCAGGCTTGGTCGGCACGTCATCCCAGAATCTGAGTCTGGCATCGCCGGCACGGCGCGGCGGCGGTGAACGGCCCTCATGTGGATGTCCACGCGGGACGGCAACACCGTCGGGCCGACAGACGTCAGTCCGGCGCCAGGTTCCCGCAGTTCAGCCCCGCGCCATCACAGCAGTTCAGCAGTTCAGGCCCGCGCCATCACAGCCGCCCCCGGGCGGCCCGCCGACTTCCCGAAACGAGGAACAAACCTGTGGTCACGCTGTCGCCGACCGCCGCACTGCGCCAACGCGCCGCGCACCTGCGCCGTGCGGGTGTCGAGGTCTTCGACTTCTCGGTGGGTGAACTCGACCTGGCAACCCCCGTCCACATCGTCACCGCGGCTGTCGACGCGGCGACCAGGCCGGAGAACCACCACTATGGGCCGACCACCGGCGATGAACGCCTGCGCCAGGCGATCGCGGACCGGCTCACCCTTCGCGCCACGACACCTGTCCCCCGCGCCACGGCACCCGTCGACGCCTCACACGTACTCGTCACCAACGGCGCGAAGCAGGCCCTCTTCAACACCTTCATGGCCCTGCTCGAACCAGGTGACGAGGTCCTGATTCCGGCGCCGTACTGGGTGACCTTCCCCTCCTCGGTCCGGCTCGCAGGCGGCAGCCCGGTCGTCGTCCAGCCCTGTGCAGGCCGGCTGAAGGTGACCCCGGACGACCTGGAAGCAGCCCGGACACCGTCGACCCGGGCACTCGTACTCTGCTCACCGAACAACCCCACCGGCCTCGTCCACGACGAGCCGGAGCTGCGCGCCCTCCTGGCATGGGCGGCCGAGCACGGCATCTGGATCGTGTCGGACGAGACCTATGTCGACCTCGCCTTCCGCCCCGTCCCGGCACCGAGCCGCATCGATCCGGGGACGGCCGACCGGCTCGTCACAGTCGGCAGTGTCTCCAAGTCCTACGCCATGACCGGCTGGCGGGTCGGCTGGATGTCCGGCCCGAAACACATCATCGACGCCGCGACCGCCGTCCAGTCCCACACCACCTCATGCGTCGGCCGCGTCGCACAGAACGCGGCCCTCGCCGCGCTCACCGGACCGGACGTCACCGCCGACTTCCGCGCGATCCTCCGCCGCCGACTGAGCCTGTGCGCATCGGTGCTGGAACCACTCGGACTGTTCCGGACGCGCCCCGACGGGGGGTTCTACGTCTTCCCCGACGTCCGCCGGTTCGACCCCGACGACATCGCGGTGGCGGAACGCCTCCTGAACGCAGGCGTCATCACCGTGCCCGGCACCTCGTTCGGCGCTCCCGGACATCTGCGGCTGAGCTTCGCCATCGAAGAGGAACAGCTGCACCGCGGACTGCTGACCATGGCCAAGGTCCTCAACGACTGGGGCACTTGATGCACCGGAACTGACCCCCAGCCCGTGACGACCTCGACGACCGCCGCGACACGGCAGCACCGGCCCGCCCGCGCAGGTGGCACTGCGCGAGGACGTCGGCGCCACCATCTGCCTCCACCCCGCCGGGTCTGCGACATGTCTCCCGGCTGCCCGCCGCGCAGCGGCGACCACTGCTCCGTCGCATCGGACCCCGGCCACACCCACCTGACCCCCCTGTCCCGCCCCCGACACCGAAGCCGCGCTCGCTCTGCACGCGGCACCACCCGCTCCCCGAACGTGACACCAGACCTGAAGGACATCACTGATGACTTCGAGACCACCCGCCGTCACCCGTCGCCAGCTCCTGCGACGTGGCGGCGCGCTGGGCGCCGGACTGGCCGGCGCCTCGTTCCTCGCCGCCTGCTCGGCCACACCGGGCGGCAACGCCCCGTCCCAGCCGAAGACCGGCAGCATCACCACCGACCCGGCCCGGCTCGGCGCGGCGACCGTGACCCAATGGGATCGCTTCACCAAGGAGGCGTTCCCCACCCGCTACGCGGCCCTCGAACAGCTCCGCTCGGAGTTCCAGCGGAAATACCCCAACATCACGGTCACTCGCGTCGCCAAGACGACCTCCGAGCTGGCCAACATCAAGCTCAGCCTCGCCGGTTCCGCGGGCGGCCCCGACGTGTTCGCTCTCAACAACACCGGGTACGCGGCGGCGCCGCTGGTCAAGGCCGGCCTCCTGCTCAACCTCGATCCCTACTACACCGCCTACGGCTGGCGAAAGCGCATCCCCGCCTCGCTCGACGCCGAAGGCCGGTACACGGCCACGGGACACTGGGGTGATGCATCCGGACACCTGTACGGCAGCGGCCTGTTCCTGTCCTACCAGCTGCTCCAGTACAACAAGGCCGACGTCAACAAGCTGGGCGGACTGCCGAAGACCTTCGCCGACCTGGAGCCCTACCTCGCCAAGGCCAAGCAGCGGGGCTACACACCGTTCATGATCGGGCTCGGCTCGCCGCAGAACGGCTCGCACAGCGGCATTTACCTGGCCGCGCTGCTGATCATGGAGAAGTGGGGAGCCGACAACCTGCGCCGCTGGGTCTACGGCCGGCCCGGCATCAGCCTGGACACCCCGGAAGTGATCGAGGCGCTCACGACCTTCCAGAAGTGGGGCCGGCAGGGCTACTTCCCGGCCAACCCCGCCGGTCTCGACCCGTCCAGCGACGTGGTCACCTCCTTTGCCAAGGGCACCGGCGTCTTCCACTACAACGGCATGTGGCTCAACCCCAAGATCGCCCCGACGATGGGCGACAACTTCGGACAGGCGCTTCCCCCGGGCGCCCAGGCCGGCGAGACCGGTCCCACCATCGCCACCAGCGCGCAGCTGCTCGCCTCGGCCAGGACCAAGCACCCCGACGCCGTCGGGGCCTGGCTCGACTTCCTGATCAGCCCCCGGGCCGCCACCGTCTTCCTCTCCCACGGCGTCCTGCCCTCGACGTTCGTCGACTCGGCCGACGCCCCTGACGAGGCCACGAAGCAGTCCGCGCAACTGGCACAGAAGGCATTCACCTCCAAGAACACCGCCAGCAACCTCCAGGGAGCATGGCCCACCGGAGCCGCGGACCAGGATGCCGAACTCACGCTCCTGCTGGCCGGAAAGAAAACCCCGAAGCAGGTCGCGCAGGCATTCGACTCCTACCGCAAAGAGTTCCTCGGCCAGCTATGAGCCTCTCCACCACGCGCTCGCGCCCGAAGACCGTCGAGGCCGCCCCAGCGGCGGCCCGGCGGGCACGGGTCATACGCCGTCTGACACCGTATCTGTTCATCGCCCCGGCGCTGCTGGTGCTGCTCGTCTTCTCCCTGGGACCCTTCGTCCATGGCATCTGGCTGTCGTTCTACCAGTGGGACGGCATCAGTCCGGGGACCTGGGTCGGCGCGGGCAACTACCGCAGTCTGTGGCACGACGCCACGGTCCGCCGCTCCTTCCTCAACGCCGGGATGCTGCTGTGCTTCTCAGCGCTGGTACCCCTGGGCATCGCGCTGCTCGTCGCCGGGGGACTGCGCCGGGTGCGCCTTCGCGGGCTGACCGCCTATCGGACGCTGATCTTCCTGCCGTTCGTCCTGCCCGGCGTCGTGACCGCCATCATCTGGCACTGGCTGCTGGGCGATCCCGGGCCGGTCAACCGGCTGTTGAGCGCCGTCGGCCTGGGCAGCCTCACCCGCCCCTGGCTGGCCGACTTCACCTCCGCGCTGCCGACCCTGGGCCTGGTGGCCGCGTGGAGTGTGCTCGGCGTACCGGTCGCGCTGTTCATCGCCGGCGCGCAGAAGATCCCGGTCAGCCTTTACGACGCGGCGCGCGTCGACGGCGCGGGAGCCTGGCGTGAGTTGCAGGCGGTGACCCTGCCGGGACTGCGCAACGAGATCGTCGCCGCCACCGTGCTGCTGGTCACCTGGGTCCTGAAGATGTTCGAGCTCATCTTTCTGCTCACCGCCGGCGGCCCGGGAACCGACACCACCACCATGCCCGGCTTCGAGCTGTACCGCATTGCGTTCGAGAACGAGGCCGTGGGACTCGGCGCCGCACTGGCGACCGTACTCACGGTGATCATCTTCGTGATCACCGTCCTGATCACCCGACTGGAAGACCGACAACCATGAGCCAAGGCCGCGAACGCCTGATCGGCCACGCGATCATGCTTGTCCTGGCCGCGTGCGCCACCTTGCCGACGCTCGCCCTGCTGCTGCTCGCGTTCACCCCCAGCGACGCGGGCGGCGGCGGAGTGAGCCTCCCCCACAGGCTCACGCTGGACAACTTCCGCTCCGCCTGGCACGCCGGCACCGGCATGGCCGGTTACCTCGCGATCAGCGCCTTCATCACGGTGATCGTCGTCGCCGCCACCGTCGTCCTCTCCACAATGGCCGGATACGCCTTGGGCACCATGCAGTTCCCCGGCTCGCGGATCATCTCGACGACATTCCTCCTCGGCGTGATCATGCCGGTGGAGGGGACGATCATCCCGATCTTCTACGACCTGCGCAGCGTCCATCTCGACGGCACGGTCTGGGCGGTGATCCTCTCCCAGACCGCCCTCATGGTCGGGTTCGGCACTTTCTGGATGCGTGCCGCGTTCCGCTCCATGCCCAGCGCGCTCATCGACGCCGCACGCCTGGACGGCGCCAGCCACATGCGCGTGCTGCGTACCGTGCTGCTGCCGCTGGCCCGGCCGTCCCTGCTGGCACTGGTGGCCCTCGTGATCACATGGACCTGGAACGAGTTCCTGCTCGCCCTCGTACTGCTCGCCTCCACCACGGCGGACCTGCGCACCGCCCCGCTGGCCCTGGGCCTGTTCCAGTCGCAGGAGAGCGTCGACGTCAACGGGCTGGCAGCCGCCGCCGTCGTGGTCGCCATCGTGCCCATTGCCGCCTTCGTGGCGCTGCAACGTCACTTCGTCCAAGGACTGACGGCGGGAGCAACGGTTGAGTGAACCCCCCACCCACCTATTGACGGCTGGCTGACATCGTCCCTGTCCCGTGCCGGGGACGGTCAGATACGTGAGGTCGATGAGTACCGATCCTGGGATCGGTACTCATTGGCCGTTGTGCCGACAGTGCGGTGGCCAAGCAACTCGACGGGCGAACCCGACCGGGCCCGCGACGCCGGGGTGCCTGCACACTGCCACAGGACGTGATTGAGTAAAAAACTCACCATGCCATCGCTTACCGCGACACTCTTCGAATTCGCCCCCTACTCTCCGGCCGACGCTATGTGCACAGTTGGCCCGATCTGCCGCTCCCGCGACCAATCGGAGCGGCGGCTTCTGATCGAATCGAACAACTTACCCGCGCTGGTTTGGCTCACTGGGACGAGGTGTGATCACCTCCCCAGCGGATACTGTTGCCGCTGTCGGGTCGAATTGATCAATCAACTTCTCCACTGCGGCGCGCGACGGGAATCCGCCTGACCCCACGGTTTTTCGGTCGCGTCGCCGAACGTCTGCACAGGCCGACGGAACCCCCCGTGAAAACTCCTCGGACCTCACCCATTCCACCGCAAGTCGATCCTCGCCACCCCACCCATCGAAAGCGCCTGGAGAGAAATGCGCAACGCCCAGAAGTTCGCGCTTGTCGAACTCGACTGTCGGCTACCTGGTGCCCGCGATGAAGTGGCGTACTGTTCCCCTCTGAAATCAGGCGTGGAAAGCATGCGGTTCTTCGGGTTCACGCCCGAAGAAGCCGAGATCCCGGATCCGCAGCACGGGCGGGGCCTGGAATCCTTCCCAGCCCGACCGCATCCAGACGGCGGATCGGATGACGGTCAGTCTCGGTAACGGGGCCGACCGTCTCGCCCCACCGTCTCGTGCGAGCCGAGGCTGGGCGTCCCGAGCGTCAACGCGGTGACCGCCGGCTCCACTTCCCCCGTCGCGGTCCACCTGGCCTGCCGCTCCCTGCCGAACGGCGAGTGTGAGAACGGTCTCGTTCCCCCGCTGGTCGATTTGGCCGAGGCGAACCCGAAGACTCAGTTCGACCGCACGCCGTTCGAGGTCAACACCTCGTGGCAGTCAACACCTCGTGGCAGTCAACACCTCGTGGCGGTCAGCACACCGTGGCGGGTGCTTCCGCCGCCGGCGAGGACCGAAAGCGCGCTGGAGGTCGCAGCGGCCAACCTGGGTGTCACATGCATGCAATCGGTGGGGCCCGGGTGAACTCCCGGCGATCCACCGCGATCGGGCCGCGCGAGGCACCCGGCGACGGACAGCCGCACCGTATGGCGGCTGTACCGACACCGGTCCGATCATCCGCGTCCGCTGATGAATTGCCGTATTCCGTCAAGGATGATGATGTCCGACTCAATCGCAGATCAGATACTTCGACTGCTGTTCTCGTTCCGGCGGATCGCCGGCGGCCCGGCGAATCCCTGCGCGCAGCAGCCGTGCGACGAGTGCTTCGCGACCCACCGGCCGAAGGTCGAGCGGTTCATGAAGGAAGGGGTGCCCATTCACTTCGTGATGCCCGCCTTCCCCGCCAAGTCCGCCAACCGGCAGAAGGTCCTCGGTAAGCTCCCCGACCTTGCGGAGCGCCTCTCCCTGGAGTTTCTGCAGTCCTTTTGCGACTACGTAAGCCACCACTACGGGCCTGGGGCGCGGATCACCATATGCTCCGACGGCCACGTCTTCAGCGACTTGGTCGGGGTCGATGACCAGGACGTGACGGACTACCGCATCGAGTTGGAGCTTCTGCTCGACGCGATCGGCTCCGACGCGATCAACACATACGGGCTCGGCGACGCCTTCCAAAGTGGCGACTATGCCGAGCAGCGCGAGCAGTTGACC
Source organism: Streptomyces sp. NPDC004752 (assembly GCF_053601275.1). Lineage (NCBI taxonomy): Bacteria > Bacillati > Actinomycetota > Actinomycetes > Kitasatosporales > Streptomycetaceae > Streptomyces > Streptomyces sp. NPDC004752. The sequence continues at coordinate 69,913 of NZ_JBSGBN010000031.1, forward strand.
AGCCGCTACGCCCTTTCCCTCGAAGAGATCCGGGACCGGGCGCGGCAGGATCCCGCGGCGCGGTCCATCTTCGACGGTATCCACCGGTTCCTCTTCGAGGACCGGCTCGCCCTGAGCGAGGGCCTCAGCCGCAACAAGGTCCGCGAGGAGTGCAAGCCCCTCGCCTACCAGGTGGTCCAGCGCAGTGACGCGTGGAGCGGCCTCGTCCAGGACTCCTTCCCGGACGCGTTGCGGCTTTCCATCCATCCGCAGGCCGCCCACTCCCAGAAGATCGGCGTCCATATGCTCCGCACCCGTGACAACTGGCTCACGCCGTGGCACGGCGTGGCACTCGACGAAGGCGACGGTGTGCGCCTTGTCAAGCGGGAGGAGGCGGAGTGGCTCGGCGCGACCGTGGTCATGCGTGGCGGCCGGCCCAGCCACTTCATCGCCCCGCAGGCCGTCCACACGTCCCGACTGCTGCTTCAGGAGGCAGCCCGATGAGCCCACTCTCCGTCACACCGGGCAAGCCCTTCGGCGCATTGCTCGAACCCGCCGGCACCGACCGTGAACTCGGCCTGGTGGAGCCCGAGGAGCTCCAGGAGCTGGTACGGAAGCACCGGGTCGTGGTGCTGCGTGGCTTCAACCCCTTCGAGAAGAAGGAGGAGCTGGTCGAGTACGCGCGGCGCTGGGGGCCGCTGCTGTCCTGGAACTTCGGGGATGTGCTCGATCTGGAAGTGCACGACAGCCCCAAGGACTACGTGTTCACACCGGGCCCCGTGCCGTATCACTGGGACGGCGCCTTCGCGGAACACGTTCCCGCCCACCAGATCTTCCAGTGCGTCAAGGCCCCTGTCGCGGGCGGCCGGACTGTCTTCTGCGACACCAGCCTGGTGCTCGACGCACTGCCGGAGCCCCTTCGCCGGACCTGGGAAGGCATCAAGATCACTTACAGCAAGGAGAAGACCGCGCACTACGGCGGCCACATCACCGCGGACCTGGTCCAGCCGCACCCGCACACCGGGGAGCCGATCCTGCGCTACGCCGAACCGCTCGACCCCGCTGTGTACCTCAGCCCGCTGTTCCTGGAGGTCGACGGGCTGCCCGACGACCTGACCCCGGAGGCGTTCTTCGCCGACAGCGAGAAGCGCCTGTACGACCCCGAGGTCACCTACCACCACACCTGGCAGGACGGCGACTACGTCATCACCGACAACCACGCCCTGCTGCACGGGCGTACCGCCTTCGAGGCGGGCTCGGCGCGCCATCTGCGCCGGGTGCATGTGCTCTGATCGTTCCGAGAGACCGAACGGGACTACACCGTTGCCAGAGCCTGTGTGCCCACCGGAGGGTTCCTCTGGAACTCGCGGTGCGGTGGTGTCACCACCCGCCACCGGTCTGTGCGCCCGGGCCCTGGCAGCCGTGTGACGGGCGAGAATTCCCGTACCCGTAAAGGACCGTCGGCCAGGAGCTTGTCCAGTCCTGGCCGACGCCCAGCAGTGCGCGCACGACGGACGGTTCCTCCTTGCCCGCCGGGTACGCCGACCACCCTCACCAGCCTCCCCCAACTGGCAGGCGGCAGCACACCGTCGTCGCGCCGGCGGCGTGGTCAAAGACACACACCGAGACCGAATACTCGGGCGCGACAGTAGGGAACCCATACCGGCGATGATCACCTGAAGGGAGCAATCGCTCGTGACCCTTGTACCGCCTCCCCCCATTCCCCGGGCTTCGGGATCCCTCCCGTTCCTGGGGCACGCGATACAGCTCTGGCGCGACAACCTCGCCTTCATCGCCTCGCTCCGCCACCGCTACGGCCCGATCGTGGAGATCACTCTCCAGCCGGGGACCCGCACGCTGGTGGTCCAGGACCCCGACTTGATCCTCACGATGCTCAAAGACATCGCCCCGCACCTCGACAAGGGCAGATTCTTCGAGGTGATGGGCCAGTTGCTCGGCGAGAGCGTGGTCACCGTCGCCGGGCACGACCACGTTCGCAAGCGGCGTCAGCTCCAACCCGCCTTCAGACGGGACGAGATCGCCCGTTACGTCGACATCATGCGCGGGGAGACGACGGCCGCCGTCGACAGCTGGCGTCCCGGCCAGACCCTCGATGTCCGTGAGGCGACGGTCAAGCTATCGCTTGACATGCTCACACAGACGATCTTCTCCGGGAGCCTCAAGCCGGAAGCGTTCCGGCAACTGCGCCAGGACCTGGTGGTGGTGATGGACAACATCGGCATGCGCATCATGCTGCCCGACTGGGTCCAGCGGCTCCCCCTGCCGGCCAATCGTCGCTTCGACCGAGCCGTCGCGGCAGTTCGGGCGACCGTCCACGATGCCGTCACCGAGCTGCGTGCCACGGAGCGCGACACCAAGGACATGCTTTCGCTGCTGCTCCGCTCGCCGGACCCGGCGACCGGGGAACCCCTGAGCGACCGTCAGATCTGCTCCGAGATCCTCACCCTGGCACTGGCCGGCACCGAGACCACCGCCACGGTGCTGGCCTGGGCACTGTACGAACTGGCCCGGCACCCGGATGTCGAGGACCGTGTCCTGGCCGAACTGCACGAGACCCTCGGCGACCGGCCGGTGACGCTCTCCGACCTCACCGGCCTGCCCTATCTGAACCGGGTCATCCGGGAGTTGCTGCGCCTGCACCACACCGGCTGGATCGTGACACGCCGCACCGTCACCGAGACCCGCCTGGGCCCATGGGTGCTGCCCGCGGGCACGGATCTCGCGTACTGCCAGCACGCCCTGCACCGTGACCCCGAACTGTTCCCCGACCCGCTCACCTTCGACCCCGACCGATGGCTCACCGGTGCGCCGAGCCTCCCACCCGGTGCCTTCCTGCCCTTCGGGGAAGGAAAGCACAAATGCATCGGCGACCATTTCGCGGTGACCGAGCTGACCACGGCGCTCGCCACCATCCTGCGCAGGATCAGGTTCGAGCCGAGTGCGGGACAACCAGTCCGGCCGGTCGCCAGAGCCACCGTACGGCCGGGCCGAATGCTGATGACCGTCCGAGCACGCTAGGGCGTGTTCCAGGTTTCCCGTCGTCCGCGCGGAGCGCGGGCGTCGCGGCGTCTGGTGCGGTGCGTCGCAAGGCGGAGGGTCGTCCTCGTACTGGGCGTACGTGGGCGATCCCGACAACGCGGCGAGGCGCCGTGCCAGGCGTCGCGACGCAGGCGGGAAACCTGGAACACGCCCTCGGCGGACGCCGTCGCCGGCGGAGCCGTCCACGAGGGCACGAAGGCGGTCACCCGCAGCTGGGATGACCGCCTTCGAGATCAGCACGCGTCCGCGGGGACGCAGCCGCCCCACGCCTCGCGCAGCGCATGGCACACCTCGCCGATGGCGCCGACCGCTCCTGCCGACCCGGCCTCCGTCCAGAATTCGCCTTCCCGTTTCCGGCACGGCCCGAAGTAGTCCATTCCGCTGGAGATTAAACCGGACGGTATGTATCTTCGGACGCCCGAGGGAAACCCACCTCTTGACTTCGCACCAGCACTGCTCAGGGGGAGAGCCATGTCCGCGAGCACGTACCGCGTCAAACGCTCCACACGCAGCGCACCAGTGGCCCGGAGCAAGACGGTGATGCCCATGGGCAACGGATATTCCGGCCATCCGTCCCTGACAACCACCGTCCCCAAGGAGTACGTCCACCGCGCCAGCATCGCCGAGGTCATGCTCACCGACTGGAAACGCCACCACGACGGTCACTTCACCGTGGCCGCCCAGTGGCCCCGCGGTCATAGTTTCTTCACCGCCGTGCAGGGCTGTCACGATCCGCTGATCGCGGCCGAGACGATCCGGCAGGCCGGGATCCTGCTGTGCCACACCGAGTTCGGCGTACCCCTGGACCACCACTTCCTGCTGTCCAGGCTCAAGGTCAGCGTGCTGCCCGACGGGCTTCTCATCGGCAGCGCACCCGCCTGCATCGACCTCCGCATCGTCATCTCCGGCACCAGACAGCAGCGCGGCCGCCTCACGGCCGGCCGGCTGGAAACCGTGCTCCGCCGCGACGGCCGCACCGTGGCCACCGGAAGCGCCGCCTTCACCTGTGCCTCCCCCGCCGTCTACCGGCGCCTGCGGGGCCGAAGCGTCGACCGCGGCCATGCGCCACTGCCGCTCACCACTGCGCTGCCCCCGCAGACGGTGGGCCGACTGCTCCCGATGGACGTCGTGCTGTCCCCCACCGACGAAACCAACCGCTTCCAACTGCGGCTGGACATCCGTCACCCCATACTCTTCGACCATCCCGTCGACCATGCGCCGGGCATGGCCCTGATCGAAGCCGCCCGGCAGGCGACGACCGCCACGTTGGGTCGCGTCTCGCTGCCCCTGTGCATCGAGACCGACTTCATGCGCTACGCGGAGCTGGACGCACCCTGTTATCTCGAAGCACAGCGTGTTCCGGGCGAGGAGCCAGACCGGAACGAGTCCGTACGCGTGACGGGATACCAGGGGCAGGAGAAGGTCTACAGCTCGACCGTGACCGTGCCCAGGCCCGTCGGCCTGCCGTCCTGAGCCTACGACCACCGCGCCGACGGACGCACTGCCCGGCCACGGGCCTGCTCACCGCGGCCGTGCCGACGCCACGACCGCCCAAGAGGGGTATGACACATGGGTGAACTGACCGGCAGAACGGCGCTCGTGACCGGCGCCAGCCGCGGCATCGGCAGAGCGGTCGCCCGCAGACTGGCCCGCGACGGAGCCCTGGTCGCCGTCCACTACAGCAGCAACGAGACCGCCGCCCGCAGGACCCTGGAACTGATCGCCGAGGACGGCGGGCAGGCATTCCGCGTGCGTTCCGAACTGGGCGTACCGGGCGACGCCGAGACCCTGTACACCCGCCTGGAGGAGAAACTGGCCGACCAGGGAGCCGGAACCGACCTCGACATCCTCGTCAACAACGCAGGCATCAGCGGACCCGCCCGCCTCCACGACGTAACACCCGAACTCTTCGACCGGCTCTTCGCCGTGAACACCCGCGCCCCCTTCTTCCTCGTCCAACGAGGTCTGAAGAACCTCCGCGACGGCGGCCGGATCATCAACATCTCCTCGGCCGTCACACGCATCGCCTACCCCGAATCCATCGCCTACGCCATGGCCAAAGGCGCCCTGAACACCTTCACCCTCGCGCTGGCCAAAGAACTCGGACCACGCGGCATCACCGTCAACGCGGTCAGCCCCGGATTCGTCGAGACCGATATGAACGCGAGGAAACGGACCACACCCGAAGCGACCGCGCAACTCGCCGCCCTGTCCGTCTTCAACCGGATCGGCCACCCGGCCGACATCGCCGACATCATCGCCTTCCTCGCTACCGACCGATCCCGCTGGATCACCGGCCAGTGCATCGACGCCAGCGGTGGTTCCCGCCTCTGAGTCGGGCATCACACCGCCGCGGCGCCGGCCCCGGGTCCGGGTTGCCGCCCCCTTGGGACAAACCGCACGGCCCGTTTACTATGCCCGTGCCAGACTGCGCGATCATCCGATAGCGCACAGGAAAGACACCGACACCATCAGATGCCGTCCGGCAGGTCCGCGCGGCCCGACGTAGGCGGTTGCGAGGACTGTGCGGCACATACGTCTCATCGCGGTCAACATCGACGGGGTACTGCTGAACGACACCTTCAGCCCCGTCATCCACCAGTTCGTGGCCGACCTCCGCGGCACCTACACCGCCGAGGACGAACGGGCGCTCCTGTCACAGCCCCAACTCCAGGCCGCCGCAGCACTGGCCGTCCCCGGGAGCACGCCCGAGGAGACCGTCGAGGCGTACTTCCGCCGGCGCAAGGAATACCTCAAGGACCATCCGGTACAGGTACAGGACGGCGCCCGCGCACTGCTCGACCGGCTGCGCGCCACCGGAGCGCTCCTGGTGTGCTACGGCGGGCTGGCACGAACCCACTTCGACCGCCACCTCGCCCCCTACACCGACTACTTCGACGGTCCCCGTTACGTGTGCACCGACCAATTCCGCCCCGGCATCCGGGAAATCACCGAGGACATCTTCCAACTCGCCTGCCACCAAGCACTCTTCATTGACGACGTGGCCCGCGTCGCCGAAGCCGCCCGCGCCCTCGGAGCAGCATTCATCGGGCACCCCACCAGCTACGAGCACAGCTTCCAGCGGCAGCTGATGCGGGAGACGGGAGTCCGCCACATCGTCGACTCGCTCGACGCCATCGACGAACGGCTGCTGCACGCGGTCGACACCGAGGCCGCCGACGGCAACCTGTGGCCCCGCACCGGCCCCTCAACGGACTGACCTGCTCATCCGGTACGATCCGGACGGTTTTTTCATGCGCCGCTCCCTGCGGGGCACGGTGGACGGGAGGTCATAGATGGCCCAGCAAGAACGAGCGATCAAGACCCGCCGGGCAGTACTGGAGGCAGCCGCAAAAGTCTTCGCAGAGCACGGATACGCCGCGGCCACCGTCGCGGACATTCTCCAGACCGCCGGGGTCACCAAAGGCGCACTCTACTTCCACTTCGACTCCAAGGAAGCACTGGCCAAAGGCGTCCTGGAAATCCAGACCGAACAGCCCCCGCCCGCACAGGACATCAAGCTCCAGGAGATGGTCGACCTCACCATGAGCGTCGCCCGCCGCCTCGTCCACGACCCCGTTCTGCGGGCCGGCGCCCGGCTCTCCGCCGACCCCACCGGCCGCAAACACTACGGAAGCGCCCTGCCCCTGTGGGTCAACCTGGTGACCGCCATTCTCACCGAGGCCCACCAGCGCGGAGAAACCCTCCCCCACGTAGAACCACGCCCCGTCGCGGAAATGCTCGTCAGCGCCTTCCACGGCGTACAGCTCTATGCCCACCACGAAGCCGACGACAACGACATCGAACAACGCGCCGCGACTCTCCTCCAGTACCTCCTGCCGTCCATCGCCACACCCACCACACTCATCCGACTCGACATCACCCCCACCTCCGCGGTGGTGACCGGTTCCGCCGTCGAGCACCAGCGATGCCCCTGACGGGACTCACCATGCAGCTTTAGCTGTTGTCAGTGCAGGGCTGCCGCGAAGGTGTTGCGGTTGGCCGCCGTCTGGGTGTGCTCCCGCTCGGACCAGCGGATGCGCTCGGTGAGGAGTTCTTCGGCGGCGACGCGGGGGCCTGGGCGCGTGAGATGGCTGCGCCACCATTGGGCGTTGCGGGCCTGGCGGTCGAGCATGGCGTCGATGAGACGGGCGCGGGAGGCGGCATCGAGTCGGTAGGCATCCGCGAGAACGCGTACCTGCGCGGCTTGGGCGGCGGCGGTCGGTGCTTCGGGTTTGGAGGAGACGCACCATGTCCACGCCATGTAACCGAGGTCCTCAAGGGGGTCGCCCGGGGCCGCGGTGTCGAAGTCGATGAAGGCCACTGGGAAGCCGTCTGAGAAGACGGCGTTGTTCGGCCCCGGATCATGGTGGCAGACCACGGGGTGTGGACCGGCGAGGCGACTGCCACGGGTGGCGTCATGCAAGGCACGGAGCAAGGCCCCGGCGGCGGCCACTTGGCGGTCGGTCCAGTGCTGAAAGCGTGCGGGCACCCAGCCAGGGAGGTAGCTGAGGACATCACGGCCGTCGGCGTCGGACCCAAGGTGGCGTGGAGCGCCTGTGAAGCCCCGCTGCTGAAGGTGTCCGAGCAGCCGCGCGACGAACGGGGACGACGCGGTGGCCGGCCGTCGGACGGTGTTGCCGACCCTGACGACGCCTGGGGTGATGCGTCCGCCGGCCAACGGCACTTCGTTCTCCACGTTCTCCATCACTTCATGCTGCACCGTCTGTGGCTCAGGGGGTCTCCAATCGCCAGGGTCCGACGGAGGACGGGGTGGCGGACGGGGCGGCGGATGGGGCGGATGGGCCGACGAGGACGCCGGTGAACCGGGAAGGGGAGAGCATCCTGCGGCAGATCGCCGCGACGGAGTTCTCGTCGGTCTGTCGCAGTTCGTGCTGACGGGCGGCGAGCGCGGCGGGATCCTGCCGGGCGGCCGGGAGGTCCGCGAGGGCGTCGGCCAGGCCCGCCTGGGACGACCAGGCGATCTGCGCGCTGCCGATCGCGTAGTCCCGTACGGCGGCCACCTCTCGCGAATCGGGCGGCTGCTCCGTCAGGCGCATCAGTTCGTCGCCGACCGCGTCGGTCAGCCGCAGGGCCGTCGCCGAGGCCGTGTCGGCCCGCACGATCAACTGCCGGCCGTCGGGACCGCTGTCCAGCGATGACTGCACCGTGTAGGCGAGGGCGTCCCGGTCGCGCAGGCGCAGTTCAAGACGGGACCTCGGGAAACCGCCCAGCAGCACGTTGGCCAGGTGCAGCGCGGGCCCGACGGGGCCGTCGCCCACCGGTGTGCACAGGCACAGGTGGGCCCGGCCGTCCCGTGCCGCCGGGTGTACCGCGATCGTGCCCGTCAGGCCCGCCGGTGTCGCCCCGGATGCCTGTGGGCGCCCCTGACGTGCGGTGCGGTCGCCGACGCCCGTGGTGGCCCAGTCGTCGAAGATCCGGCGTACGGTGTACACCGTGGCGTCGGGGTCGAGATCACCCACGAGGACGAGTGTCGCCCGCGACGGCAGCAGCCGAGCGGTGTGCAGGGTCCGTACCTGCTCCGCGGCGACGTCGGCGATCTGTTCCGGTGTCGGCAGTTCCTGACCCGCGGGGCCGTCCCCGTGCACCCGGCGACGCAGGAGGGCGACGGCTTGCGCCGCGGGGGTCGCGCGGGCCAGGGCGAGTTGGCCGCCGAGGGCGGTTCGGGCCGCCTGTACCTCCGGCTCGGGGTGGGTCGCCGCGGTCACGACGTGCGCGAGAACACCCAGCAGCGGGACGAGTGCGCCGCCCAGCACGCCGCCGCGGAGGCTGAGCCGTCCGCCGTGGAAGACCGGAACCAGGTCGCAGCCCAGGCGGCCGAGGAACATCTCGATGTCCCGCCGGTCGCGGCCGGGAAGCCCACGCAGCAGTGTGGCGGCAAGGACAGCCGCCCGTGCGGACAACTCGGGTGCGACGGTGCCGAGATCGACGGTGAATCGCAGTTCGACGCGCGGCACCGTCGGCAGTCGGACGGCGAGCACACGCAGCCCGCTCGGCAGCGTGGCAGCGGCGCTCGGCGGAACGGTCCAGACCGGCGGAACGGGCCAGACCGGCGGGCCGGGGGTCACCGTGGGCCCGCCGGGCAGTCGGCGGCCGG
>NZ_JBSGBN010000032.1:0-61260 GCF_053601275.1 Streptomyces sp. NPDC004752
GCGTGGGGCCCCCCCGCGCGGCGGGGGGGGGGGGGGGGCCCGGCCCGGGGGGGGGGCCCCCCCCCACCGCGGGTCTGGTCTGGTACGCGTCCCGGCGGCGCGGCTCGGTCGCCTGATCCACCCGCCACCGCCCGTTTAATAGGCGTTTGAACCTAAAAGTAAAGAACGATCGCCGGGGGTTCCACTCGCTCCGGGCTTGCAGTACAAAGGATTCAGCGGCCCGCGAGACCAAAGGACATCCGAGAGGATCACCTTTTCAGACGCATTCGGCCCCACGGACCGAGCATGAACACCGGGCACCCACGCGACGTCGACCCGTCGATTACGGGCCAGCCGCACCAGGTGACGGGCGAAGTTCCCGACCTGATGGGCCATACATCGAGGACGCTTGGTAACCCGGTGAGCATGCCAGCGGCGGTACGAGCCCTCGTACCGCCGCAGCCCTGCTCTCAGACCGCGCTGCGTTCTCAGGCTGCGCCACGCTGCAGCGCCTCGCACACCGCCGTCGACTCGCGCACCCCCAGCTCGACCGCCTTGCCGCAGTGGGCGATCCAGGCAGCCATCCCCTCCGGAGTACCCGAGACATAGCCGTCGAGGGCCGCCCGATAGGCCGCGCGTCCCAGTTCCGCATGCCCCACCTCGGCGGGGCAGACCGACTTGGGATCCAGGCCACTGCCGACCAGGACGATCCGCCCGGCCGCGCGCGCGACGAGGCCGTTGTGGGAGGTGAAGGGGCGCAGCGCGAGCAGCTCACCGTGCACGACGGCCGCCGTCACCAGGGCGGGCGCGGCGCTCCCCGCGATGATCAGCTCCGCGAGCCCCTCCAGCCGGCCGGACACCTCGTCGGCGCCGGGCAGCGGCAGCTCGATCAGCGGCTCGTCGACGGGTTCGCCGTCCCGGCGCGGCCGGCCGACCTCGTCCGCATCGCTCGCGGCGGCCACCAGGTGCAGGCGGGCCAGCACCCGCAGGGGCGACTGCCGCCAGACGGACAGCAGTTGGCCCGCTTCCGCGGTCAGTCTGAGGGCGGCGCCGAGCACGCGCGCGTCGTCGTCGGCACCGAAGTCGGTGCGCCGCCGTACCTCCTCCAGGGCCCAGTCCGCACCGGACAGCGCCGCTGAGCCCCGTGCGCCGCGCAGTGCCGCCTCCGAGGTGATCTCATTGCTGCGACGTCGCATGATCCGGTGCCCGTAGACCTGGTCCACGGCCTTGCGTACGGACTCCACGGACTCGGCCACGCCGGGCAGCGAACCCAGGGTCGCGAGCGGGTCGGCGGTCGCGCCTGTCGTACTCATGAGTGCGACACTACGCACCTCGCGCGCCCACCCCACGAAGGAGTGGTCTTCTTCACGCCTCCTGTCACATACAGCTATCGAAAACTACCCTTTGTGAACATGAAAATTGCTTTCGTCGGGAAGGGCGGCAGCGGCAAGACGACGCTGTCCTCCCTCTTCGTCCGTCACCTCGCGGCCACGGGCGCGCCGCTCCTCGCCATCGACGCCGACATCAACCAGCACCTCGGCGCGGCCCTGGGCCTCAGTGAGGCGGAAGCCGCCGCACTGCCCGCGATGGGCGAGCAGCTACCGCTGATCAAGAACTACCTGCGCGGCGCGAACCCACGCATCGCCTCCGCCGAGACGATGATCAAGACGACTCCGCCCGGCGAGGGGTCGCGGCTGGTCCGGGTGCGGGAGCCGAATTCGGTCTACGACGCCTGCGCGAGACCGGTGGAACTCGACGGCGGCGCCGTCCGTTTGATGGTCACCGGGCCCTTCACGGACGCCGACCTGGGGGTCGCCTGCTACCACTCCAAGACCGGAGCGGTGGAGCTGCTCCTCAACCACCTCGTCGACGGCCGCGACGAGTACGTCGTGGTCGACATGACCGCGGGCTCGGACTCCTTCGCCTCCGGCATGTTCACCCGCTTCGACATCACGTTCCTCGTCGCCGAGCCGACCCGGAAGGGGGTCTCCGTCTACCGCCAGTACAAGGAGTACGCCCGTGACTTCGGCGTCGTCCTGCAAGTCGTGGGCAACAAGGTGCAGGGCCAGGACGACCTCGACTTCCTCCGCGCGGAGGTCGGGGACGACCTGCTCGTGACCGTCGGACACTCGGACTGGGTGCGCGCGATGGAGAAGGGCCGACCGCCCCGGTTCGAGCTCCTGGAGGACGCCAACCGCCGTGCCCTGCGCAAGCTCCGGGTCGCCGCCGACGCGACGTACGAGATGCGCAACTGGGAGCGCTACACGCAGCAGATGGTGCACTTCCATCTGAAGAACGCCGAGGCGTGGGGCAACGAACGCACCGGGGCCGATCTGGCGGCGCAGGTCGACCCCGGGTTCGTGCTGGGCGAGGGCATCGCCGCCCCCGCCTGATGGCTACTGCTTGACCGTCGGCGCCCCGGGCACCCCCTTCGGGGCCGGGGCCGGGCGGGCCGAAAGGAAGGAGGCCCAGCCCTGTTTGGGCGCTCCGCCCACCTCCAGGGTGCGCAGCTTCGCCAGGGTCTGCGGGTCCTGGGCGTCCAGCCAGTCGGCGAGTTGCCGGAAGGACACGCAGCGCACGTCGGGCTTGTTGCACACGTGCTCGACGACCTCGTCGATGGCCCGCATATAGGTGCCGCCGTTCCAGGACTCGAAGTGGTTGCCGATGACCAGGGGGGCACGGTTGCCGTCGTAGGCCCGATAGAAGCCCTTGAGCAGGCCGTCCCGCATCTGGTCGCCCCAGTAGTCGTACTTGTCCGGGTCACCCTGGGTCGAGGTGCCGGACTGACTGACCATGAAGTTGTAGTCCATGGTCAACTGCTCGTTGGTGTGACCGGGGAACGGCACGAGTTGCATCGACAGATCCCACAGCCCTTCCTTCTTCTTGGGCCAGACCTGGTCGTTGACGCCGCTGGTGTCATAACGGAAGCCCATGTCGCGGGCGGCCTTCATGAAGTTCTTCTGGCCTTCCAGGCAGGGGGTTCGGGCGCCGATCAGCTCCTTGTCGTAGTCGAAGGGCAGCGGCGCGGACTTTGTCAGACCACTGTTCGTCTTCCAGTTCTTCACGAACTGCTTGGCCTGGGCGATCTCGCTCTTCCAGTCCTCCACCGACCACTCACCGGCCCCGCCGTCGGGGCCGCAGAAGTGCCCGTTGAAGTGGGTGCCGATCTCGTTGCCCTCCAGCCAGGCCAGACGCAGTTGCTGGACGGTGTCGGTGATCCCCTTCTCATCGTTGAAGCCGATGTCGGAGCGGCCCGGGGAGTGCTGCGGGGGGTGGTAGAGGTCGCGCTTCTCCTCCGGCAGCATGTACACGCCACTGAGGAAGTAGGTCATGGTGGCGTTGTTGGCCTTGGCGACCTTGCGGAAGTGGGAGAACAGCTTCTGACTGTCCTCGCCCGCGCCGTCCCAGGAGAACACCACGAACTGTGGCGGCTTCTCGCCGGACTTGAGCCGCTCGGGCTTGGGCAGGTGAGGCTGCGCCCCGGTGTAGGCGGTGGATCCGTCGCCGATCAGACGGAGCACGTTGTTGGGCGCCGGCGCTCCCTTCGCCGGACCGGGCGCCCCTTGTTTCGAACCGCTGGAGCCGGTCGCGCAACCGGCGAGCGACGCGGCACACGCCGCGGCGACCATGGCACCCACGGCGATCCTCTGGTTGGCGGCCATGTTCCGCCCACCTTCTTCCTTCTCTCAGGCAAACGCTGATCAGGCGTTTTGCGGCGATATGCCGGTTTGTGCCGACAGCGCCGCCAAGGTCGCACGGGACCGAGAAGGAATTAATGCGACAAGCCGATAAATAGATCACTTCACCTCAATAGGTGAATCCGTGCACCATTTGCGCAGAAAATGCATGCATGACCTTTACCCTGAATTACGATTCGTTTACCGAGCGTTGATTATCCCGCCGCTGCACGCCGTGACCCACGGCCGCGACCGCCCCGTCGTCGACGGGACGACCCCCATTCCGCGACCGCGCTGCCCCGGAGGAGACGGGAAAACATGTCAGCCTGCGTCCACACCCGACCCAAGCACCTGCACCTACCGCACAGTCCGCCCCCTGCCCCGCACCGCCGGTTCCGCATCGCGGGCGCCGACCTGTCCGCGTCGATCGCGGTCTTCCTGATCGCCCTGCCCCTGTCCCTCGGCATCGCCCTCGCCACCGGCGCCCCGCTCCAGGCCGGCCTGGTCGCCGCCGCCGTCGGCGGGCTCGTCGCCGGACGGCTCGGCGGCAGCCCGCTCCAGGTCAGCGGCCCCGCCGCCGGGCTCACGGTCGTGACCGCCGATCTGATCCACCGCTACGGTTGGCGTACGACGTGCGCCATCACCGTCCTCGCCGGCCTCGCCCAACTGGGCCTGGGCTGCCTGCGCGTGGCCCGGACCGCTCTCGCTGTCAGCCCCGCCGTGGTACACGGCATGCTCGCCGGCATCGGCGTCACCATCGCCATCTCCCAGCTGCACGTCGTGCTGGGTGGCACCCCGCAGAGCGAAGTCCTCGACAACATCCTGGCGTTGCCCGCCCAGTTGGCCGGCCTGCACCCCGCCGCGGTGTCGATGAGCGCCCTCACTCTGATCGTGCTCCTGGCCTGGCCACGGCTGCCCGGCCGACCTGGCCGACTGCTGCGCAAGATCCCGGCCGCCCTCGTGGCCGTCACCGGGGCCACCGCCACCGCATCGCTCGCCGGGCTCGTCCTGCCCAAGGTCGATCTGCCGTCCTGGGGCAGTCACGCCCTCGCCGGGCTGCCCGAGGAACCGGTGCTGGGCCTGGTCGCCGCCGTCTTCACCACCACGCTGGTGTGCAGCGTGCAGTCCTTGCTGGGCGCGGTCGCCGTGGACAAGATGGTCGCCGCCCGTCCTTGGACGAAGCCCCGAGTCGGCCGCTCCGACCTGGACCGGGAACTGCTCGGACAGGGCGCGGCCAACATCGCCTCGGGAGCACTCGGCGGGCTGCCGGTCGCGGGCGTGGCGGTGCGAAGTTCGGCGAATGTGCAATCCGGTGCCGTGAGCCGGAACTCCACGATGCTGCACGGCGTTTTCGTAGTAGTCGCCGCGCTGCTGATGGTTCCGGTCCTGGACCTCATCCCGCTCGCCTCGCTCGCCGCCCTGGTGATGGCCGTCGGCATCCAGATGGTGTCGCTGCACCACATTCGCACGGTGACCCGCCACAGAGAAGTGCTGGTGTACGCCGTCACCACACTCGGCGTGGTGTTCCTGGGCGTCCTGGAGGGCGTGGCGCTCGGGGTCGCCGTGGCCGTCGCCGTCGCCATGCACCGCCTCGCCCACTCCCGCATCACGCACGAAGAGAAAGGGGGAATCCATCACGTACATGTACGCGGACAGCTGACGTTCCTGGCGGTGCCCCGGCTCAGCCGGACCCTGCATCTCGTACCCCAAGGCGCCCACGCCGTCGTGGAGTTGGACGGTTCGTTCATGGACCACGCGGCGTACGAGTCACTGCAGGACTGGCGGACCTCACACACCGCGCAGGGCGGCACCACCGAGCTGACCGGCTGCCGCACGGGACTCCGGACCAGCGAGCGGACGGCGTCCGCCGAGTGCCGCTGCCGACCCTGGACGCCGTGGCGCAACCACCAGTGCGCCATGCCGTCCGGCGGTCAGGGCGGTCGGGGCGGCCCGTCGGGCGGCGACGACGCGTCCGGGCACCGGGCGCTTGACGAGGCCGGGCGACCGGACGGCGAGACTGGCGCTGACGGCGGCGCCGGTGGTGGAGAAGGAGGCGGCGCCGGTATCGACACCGGCTCGGGCTCCGGTGCCAGCACCGGTCCAGTCCCCGCCGTCTCCGGCCCCGACACGGACCCAGCACCCGGCTCGGGTTCGGGCCAAGGCCCCCGCTCCAGCACCGGCACCGGCACCGACACCCGCGCCGACACCGGCCTCGGCTCCGACTCCGGCTCCGGCTCCGGCTCCGGCTCCGGCTCCGGCTCCGCAGCTGACCCCGACGCTCGCTCCGGCGGCGACGCCCACGGCGGCACCGGCATCGGTACGAGCGCCACCCACAGCTTCGGTGGGCATGAACTGGCCCGTGGGATCAGCGCGTTCCAGCGCAACACCGCGCCCCTGGTGCGGAATGAGCTGGCGAGGCTGGCGCGGGAGGGGCAGCGGCCGTCCCAGCTCTTCCTCACCTGCGCCGACTCCCGGCTCGTCACGTCGATGATCACCTCCAGTGGTCCCGGCGACCTCTTCGTCGTCCGCAATGTCGGCAACCTGGTGCCGCTGCCGGGCGAGGAGAGGGGCGACGACTCGGTGGCGGCCGCGATCGAGTACGCGGTGGACGTGCTGAAGGTGCGGTCCATCACGGTATGCGGGCACTCCGGGTGCGGGGCCATGCAGGCCCTCCTCAACTCCGCGCCCGGGGAAGGGCAGACACCGCTCGGCCGGTGGCTGCGGCACGGGCAGCCGAGCCTGGAGCGGATGGCCGACGACAACCGCCCCTGGGCACGGCTGGCCGGGAGGCCGCCCGCGGACGCGGTGGAGCAGCTCTGCCTGACCAATGTGGTCCAGCAGTTGGAGCACCTGCGCGCCCATGACTCGGTGGCACGGGCGCGGGCGGAAGGTGCGCTGGAACTGCACGGGATGTACTTCCACGTGGGCGAGGCGCAGGCGTATCTGCTCGGCGGGTCGGGCGGGGACCAGGTGTTCCAGCACGTGCCGGGTGCGGAGGAGCTGCCCAGCCTCGCGTGAGCGTAGCGGGGCAGGCCCAGGCGGGGCGGGGAGGCCGGTGTGCGGCCGCGCGCGGCGGCCGCACACCGGGGGCCGAAGGCCACGGGTCTCTGGGCTTCGGGAACCAGGGGCTCCGGGGCTCGGCACCACGAAGCTCAGGCGCTCAGGGTTGATGAACCCTAGGGCTATGGGTCCGGAACCGCGTGACCCGGGACCGCGTGGCCCAGGACCGCGGGACCCTGGACCACGGGACCCGGGGTCACAAGGCTCAGGGGAACAGGCCTCGGGGCCTGGTACCACGGAGCAGAAGCGCCCAGGGCTTATGGGCCCGGACCACGGAGGTCGGCCCGGGCTGTGGAGGTCAGGCCCGGGGTTCGGGGCCCACGTCCTCCTCGGCGCGGCGGCACGTCGGCCGCGGCGGGGGCGGTGCCGGGGCCGTGCGGGGCTGGTGGAACCCTGCGGCGCGGGGCCCATCCGCCGTGGCCGAATCGTCTCTACCGCTCGGCGGCCGGCACTTGGCGCCGTGGAGGTGAACTCGGGGCGGTCGGCGCCCGTGGGTAGAAGTAGCCACGCCTTATACAGAGGTCTATACCAATTGACGGTTGACCCTTGTCATCGGCCCCCGGGTCTGATGAGCTGTGGCCCGGGACACAACGGACACCCTTCGAAAGGGAGATGTCGTGAGCAACGAAAGCCTGGCCAACCTCTTGAGGGAGGAGCGACGCTTCGCGCCGCCCGCTGACCTGGCCGCGGACGCCAACGTCACGGCAGAGGCGTACAAACAGGCCAAGGCTGACAGGCTCGGCTTCTGGGCCGAGCAGGCCCGTCGGCTGACCTGGGCCGAGGAACCGACGGAGACGCTGGACTGGTCGAACCCGCCGTTCGCCAAGTGGTTCAAGGACGGCCGGCTCAACGTCGCGTACAACTGCGTGGACCGGCATGTCGAGGCCGGGCACGGCGACCGGGTCGCCATCCACTTCGAGGGCGAGCCCGGCGACAGCCGCGCGATCACCTACGCCGAGCTGAAGGACGAGGTCTCCAAGACCGCGAACGCCCTGCTGGAGTTGGGGGTCCGCGCGGGCGACCGGGTCGCGATCTACATGCCGATGATCCCGGAGACGGCGATCGCGATGCTGGCCTCGGCCCGTATCGGCGCCGCGCATTCGGTCGTCTTCGGCGGCTTCTCGGCGGACGCGCTCGCCACGCGCATCCAGGACGCCGACGCCAAGGTGGTCGTCACCTCCGACGGCGGCTGGCGGCGCGGCAAGCCGTCCTCGCTCAAGCCGGCCGTGGACGACGCGATCGCCCGCGTGGACAACGTCGAGCATGTGCTGGTCGTCCGCCGCACCGGCCAGGAAGTCTCCTGGCACGACGAGCGCGACGTGTGGTGGCACGAGATCGTCGAGCGGCAGTCCGCGGAGCACACGCCGGAGGCGTTCGAGGCGGAGCACCCGCTGTTCATCCTCTACACGTCCGGCACGACGGGCAAGCCGAAGGGCATCCTGCACACCTCCGGCGGCTACCTCACGCAGGTGGCGTACACCCACCACGCCGTCTTCGACCTCAAGCCGGAGACGGACGTGTACTGGTGCACGGCCGACGTCGGCTGGGTCACCGGGCACTCGTACATCGTCTACGGGCCGCTGGCCAACGGCGCCACCCAGGTCATGTACGAGGGCACCCCGGACACCCCACACCAGGGCCGCTTCTGGGAGATCGTGCAGAAGTACGGGGTGACGACCCTGTACACAGCGCCCACCGCGATCCGCACGTTCATGAAGTGGGGCGAAGACATCCCCGCGAAGTTCGATCTCAGCAGCCTGCGCGTGCTGGGGTCGGTCGGTGAGCCCATCAACCCCGAGGCGTGGATCTGGTACCGCAAGCACATCGGCGCGGACCGGACCCCGATCGTGGACACCTGGTGGCAGACCGAGACCGGCGCGATGATGATCTCGCCGCTGCCCGGTGTGACAGAGACCAAGCCGGGCTCCGCGCAGCGGCCGCTGCCCGGCATCTCCGCCACGGTCGTCGACGACGAGGCGAACGAGGTGCCCAACGGCGGCGGTGGCTACCTCGTCCTCACCGAGCCGTGGCCATCGATGCTGCGCACCATCTGGGGCGACGACCAGCGGTTCCTCGACACCTACTGGTCACGGTTCGAGGGCAAGTACTTCGCGGGCGACGGGGCGAAGAAGGACGAGGACGGCGACATCTGGCTCCTCGGCCGGGTGGACGACGTGATGCTCGTGTCCGGGCACAACATCTCGACGACCGAGGTCGAATCCGCGCTGGTCTCGCACCCATCGGTCGCCGAGGCGGCCGTCGTCGGCGCGGCGGACGAGACGACGGGGCAGGCGATCGTCGCGTTCGTGATCCTGCGGGGTTCGGCGTCCGAGGACGACAACCTGGTCAACGACCTGCGCAACCACGTCGGAGCCACGCTCGGCCCGATCGCCAAGCCGAAGCGGATCCTGCCGGTGGCGGAGCTGCCGAAGACCCGCTCCGGCAAGATCATGCGCCGTCTGCTGCGCGACGTCGCGGAGAACCGGCAGCTCGGCGACGTCACCACGCTGACGGACTCGACGGTCATGGACCTCATCCAGGCGAAGCTCCCGGCGACGCCGAGCGAGGACTGAGCACGAGCAGCGGAAGGGGCGCTCCGACAGCGGGGCGCCCCTTTTGCGCACAAGTCTGAGACTCGCCGGAAATCTCCCATGGCGCGTTGGGTAAAATAAGAAAAGCGTCAAGGAACAGCAAGAACTGCAAGGTGCGCCGGGAAGTCTGGTCGGCATGTTTTCTGTCATGCCCACCTACCGGAGGTCTCCCCCGTGACCGCGCCCCGCACCACCACCGCCCGCAAGGTCCTCGGCCGGCTGTCGCTGCCCGAGCGGAGGTTCGTCGCGGACGCGCTGCGCACCGAGACCGTCGGCGGCGTACTGCTGCTGCTCGCCGCCGTCGCCGCGCTGCTCTGGGCGAACATACCCGCGCTGGGGCACAGCTACGAGAGCGTGGGCCACTTCCACCTGGGTCCCGCGTCCCTCGGTCTGGATCTCTCCGTCGCGCACTGGGCCGCCGACGGGCTGCTCGCAGTCTTCTTCTTCGTCGCCGGGATCGAGTTGAAGCGCGAACTCGTCGCCGGCGACCTGCGGGATCCGAAGGCCGCCGTCCTGCCCGTCGTGGCGGCCGTGTGCGGGATGGCCGTACCGGCCCTCGTCTACACCCTCACCAATCTCGTCGGCGGCGGCTCCACCCAGGGCTGGGCCGTGCCGACCGCCACCGACATCGCCTTCGCGCTGGCCGTGCTCGCGGTCATCGGCACCTCCCTGCCGAGCGCCCTGCGCGCCTTCCTGCTGACGCTCGCCGTCGTGGACGACCTGTTCGCGATCCTGATCATCGCCGTCTTCTTCACCGACCGGCTCGACTTCGCCGCGCTCGGCGGCGCCGTGGCCGGTCTCGTCGTCTTCTGGATGCTGCTGCGCAAGGGCGTGCGCGGCTGGTACGTGTATGTGCCGCTCGCGGTCGTCATCTGGGGACTGATGTACAACAGCGGCGTCCACGCCACCATCGCGGGCGTGGCGATGGGCCTGATGCTCCGCTGCACCACCCACAAGGGTGAAGACCGCTCGCCCGGCGAGCGGATCGAGCACCTTGTGCGGCCCCTGTCGGCGGGGCTCGCCGTGCCGCTGTTCGCGCTGTTCAGCGCCGGCGTGCCCGTCTCCGGGCGCGCGCTCGGGGACATGTTCACACAGCCGGAGACCCTCGGCGTCGTGCTCGGCCTGTTCGTCGGCAAGACGGTCGGCATCTTCGGCGGCACCTGGCTGACGGCGCGCTTCACCCGGGCCTCCCTCAGTGACGACCTCGCCTGGGGCGACGTGTTCGCGCTCGCCACCGTCGCCGGGATCGGCTTCACCGTGTCGCTGCTGATCGGGGAACTCGCCTTCGCGGGCGACGCGATGCTGACCGACGAGGTCAAGGCGGCCGTACTGACCGGCTCGCTCCTCGCGGCCCTGTGCGCGACGGTCCTGCTGAAGATACGCAACGCCACTTACCGCCGCCTGTGCGAGGAGGAGGAGCGGGACGAGGACAGCGACGGCATCCCGGACGTCTACGAGGAGGACGACCCGGCCTACCACCTGCGCATGGCGGACATCTACGAGCGGAAGGCCGCCGAGCACCGCCGGCTGGCGCGGGCGAAGGCCGACGCACACCACGGGCTTGCCGAAGTGCCGGGCGGGGCAGGCGACGAGAACGACCGTCCGGCATGATCTGACGAGACGGTACACATCACGGGACCGTCTCGGTCAGGCAGAAGACGGATTTGTACGCGCGGCGTACGCAGGAGAGGGAGACCGCGATGAGCGCACCCGACGGCAGCCCGGTCGGCGCCGAACGCAGCATCGGCCAGCTGTTCGCCTCGGCGACCGCCGAGATGTCGGCGCTGGTGCACGACGAGATCGCCCTGGCCAAGGCCCAGCTCAAGCAGGACGTCAAGCGCGGCGCGGTGAGCAGCGGCGCCTTCCTGGTGGCCGCCGTGGTCCTGCTGTTCTCCCTGCCGATGCTCAACTTCGCCCTCGCCTACGGCATTCGGACCTGGAGCGGCTGGAATCTCGCCCTCTGCTTCCTGCTGTCCTTCGCGGCGAACGTACTGGTCACCGTCGTCCTCGGGCTGATCGGTCTGTACTTCGCGAAGAAGGCCAAGAAGGGCAAGGGCCCGCAGAAGGTGGCCGCGTCCGTGAAGGAGACGGCGGGCGTCCTGCAGAACGCCAAGCCGCACCCGCGTCCGGAGCTGGCGCAGGATCGGGTGCCCGAAGCCATCGAGGCTGTGGCACGCTCGTCATCATGACGGACCCCGCCGCTCCCTCGGCCGTACGGATCGAAGGTCCCTGGACGCACCGGGATGTCGCCGCCAACGGTGCCCGCTTCCACATGGCGGAGCTGGGCGACGGCCCGCTGGTGCTGCTGCTGCACGGCTTCCCGCAGTTCTGGTGGACCTGGCGGCAGCAACTGGTCGCGCTCGCCGACGCGGGTTTCCGGGCCGTGGCCATGGATCTGCGGGGCGTGGGCGGCAGCGACCGCACGCCGCGCGGATACGACCCCGCCAATCTCGCCCTCGATGTCACCGGGGTGATCCGCTCCCTGGGCGAGCCGGACGCCGCACTGGTCGGCCACGACCTGGGCGGCTATCTGGCGTGGACGGCCGCCGCGATGCGCCCCAAGCTGGTCCGGCGTCTCGCGGTCGTCTCGATGCCGCACCCGCGACGCTGGCGCTCGGCGATGCTGCGGGATGCCAGGCAGACGGTCGCCGGCTCCTACATCTGGGGCTTCCAGCGGCCGTGGATGCCCGAGCGTCAGCTCACCGCCGACGACGGCGCGCTCGTGGGCCGGCTCCTCCAGGACTGGTCCGGGCCCAAACCGCCGGACGAGCACACGGTGGAGACGTACCAGCGCGCGATGTGCATCCCGTCGACCGCGCATTGCGCGATCGAGCCGTACCGCTGGATGGTGCGGTCACTGGTCCGCCCGGACGGTATCCAGTTCAACCGTCGCATGAAGCGGCCGGTGCGCGTGCCCACGCTGCATCTGCACGGCTCCCTGGACCCGGTGGTGCGCACCCGCAGCGCGGCCGGCTCGGGCGAGTACGTCGAAGCGCCTTATCGCTGGCGGCTGTTCGACGGGTTGGGGCACTTCCCGCACGAGGAGGACCCGGTCGCTTTCTCCACCGAACTCGTCAACTGGCTGAAGGACCCCGAGCCTGATCGGTGACCGCGCCGACGCGCCCGGCATCCGGACCGGAACAACCGTCCTACGAACGGCCACATGCCTGGCGCATAGGCCGATTGAGGGGCCTCGGGGCGGTTATCGACCTTGGGGCAGGGGCAGACGTCGGGGTATGGGCTGGACGCACGACTACAGTGACGCACCCCGCAACCGCCGCTCGGTCAGTGGCGTGGGTTCCCATCGGCCGGGCTCGCCACAGGCGCCGGACACGGATCTGCGGGTGGGGATCCCCCGCATCCTGCGCCGCCGGGCCCGCTGGGTCTCGGTACGTCTGCGTCACGCGCGCGACTGACCACCCCACCGGGACGCCCTACAGGGCGCAACTGTCGGTCTCCACCTGCTCGTTCGCTGCACGACCGCGGGCGATGTCCTGCTGGATCTCGTCGGCCGTGAGCGCGTACCCGGTCTCGGTGTCGTCGAGGGACTTCGCGAACACCACGCCGTACACCTTGCCGTCGGGCGTGAGCAGCGGGCCGCCGGAGTTGCCCTGGCGGACGGTCGCGTACAGGGAGTAGACGTCGCGGCGGACGGTGCCGCGGTGGTAGATGTCCGGGCCGTTGGCCGCGATGCGACCACGGACGCGCGCGGAACGGACGTCGTACGCACCGTTCTCCGGGAAGCCGGCGACGATCGCGCTGTCGCCGCTCGCCGCGTCCTGGGATGTGAACCGCAGGGCGGGCGCCCCGGTGAGGTCCGGTACGTCGAGTACGGCGATGTCGCGCCGCCAGTCGTAGAGGACGACCTTCGCGTCGTATCTGCGACCGACCCCGCCTATCTGCACGGTGGGTTCGTCCACGCCGCCGACGACGTGCGCGTTGGTCATGATGCGGCGGTCGGCGAAGACGAAGCCGGTGCCCTCCAGGACCTTGCCGCACTTCTGGGCGGTGCCCATGACCTTCACGATGGAGTTCTGGGCGCGGGTGGCCACGGCGCTGCCCGCCAGGGCCGGGTCGGGCGGCCGGACGTCGGTGATCGGCTCGTTCGAGAACGGGCTGAAGACCTGCGGGAAGCCGTTCTGTGCGAGGACCGAGGAGAAGTCCGCGAACCAGGTGTCAGCCTGTGCGGGCAGCGCCCGGGAGACGCCGAGCAGCACCTTGGAGCCGCGGACCTCCTTGCCCAGGGTCGGCAGCGTCGTACCGGCGAGGGCCGAACCGATCAGCCAGGCGACCAGCAGCATCGCCACGACGTTGACGAGCGCGCCGCCCGTCGCGTCCAGGGCACGGGCCGGGGACCATGTGATGTACCGGCGCAACTTGTTGCCGAGGTGGGTGGTCAACGCCTGCCCGATGGAGGCGCAGACGATGACGACGACCACCGCGACGACGGTGGCGGTCGTGTTGACCTCCGCGTTGTCGGTCAGGGCGTCCCAGATCACAGGCAGCACATAGACCGCCACGAGACCGCCGCCGAGGAAGCCGATCACCGACAGGATGCCGACGACGAAGCCCTGGCGGTAGCCCACGATCGCGAACCACACGGCGGCGATCAGCAGCAGGATGTCCAGCACATTCACTTGTTCAGCCTCGCCTCGTCACGCTCCGGTCCGACCGGCCCGGCCGGAGTGCCGAGGAAAGCCCCCGGAAAAACACAGCACGGAGGCCACCCTGTCATGACCGCCAGTCGAGCGGGACCTGTCTGTCTCCGTCCCACGGACGCTCCCAGCCCGCGTAGTGCAGCAGTCGGTCGATGACTCCGGCCGTGAAGCCCCACACCAGTGCCGATTCGACCAGGAATGCCGGACCTCGGTGGCCGCTGGGGTGGACGGCGGTGGCTCTGTTGGCCGGGTCCGTGAGATCCGCCACGGGGACCGTGAAGACCCGCGCGGTCTCGTTCGGGTCGACGACGCCGACCGGGCTCGGCTCGCGCCACCAGCCGAGGACGGGTGTCACGACGAAGCTGCTGACCGGGATGTACAGCCTGGGCAGCACGCCGAAGAGCTGGACCCCGACGGGGTCGAGCCCGGTCTCCTCCTCGGCCTCGCGGAGAGCGGCCCGCAGTGGCCCGTCGGCCGTCGGGTCGCCGTCCTCGGGGTCGAGGGCGCCGCCGGGGAAGGCGGGCTGGCCGGCGTGCGAGCGCAGCGAGCCCGCGCGCTCCATGAGGAGCAGTTCGGGACCTTGCTCGCCCTCGCCGAACAGGATCAGCACGGCCGACTGCCGACCCGCCCCGTTCTTCGGCGGCAGGAAACGGCTGAGTTGCAGCGGCTCGACCGTCTCCGCGGCGTGCACCACCGGGTGGAGCCAGCCCGGCAGCCCCTCCTTGCTGAGCGTCACCAGTCCGGTGTGCGTACTACTCGTGTGCGCACGGCTTGGATGTGCACCGCTGGCGTGCGTTCTGCTGATGTGCGTCATGACCACCCCCGTTCTGCCGATTCCAACGCCCTGCGGGGCCGAGATCGTTCCAGCCGGTCAACTCAGGTTGACCGGTCCGTCACCCGGCCCTCAGCGGCGGCGCCGGTTTGCCGCCCGCGTCGAGGTAGGCCTGCGGCGGCTTGAGCCGCTGGCCGGGGAAGCCGCCCTTCTCGTACTTCAGCAGCTTCTTCGCCTTCTCCGGGTCCGTCTCGCCCTCGCCGTACGCCGGGCAGAGCGGGGCGATGGGGCAGGCGCCGCAGGCGGGCTTGCGGGCGTGGCAGATACGGCGGCCGTGCCAGATGACGTGGTGCGAGAGGTCCGTCCACTCGCTCTTCGGGAACAGCGCGCCGACGGCCGCCTCGATCTTGTCGGGGTCCCTCTCCTCGGTCCACTGCCAGCGCCGCACCAGTCGCTGGAAGTGGGTGTCCACGGTGATCCCGGGGCGGCCGAAGGCGTTGCCGAGGACCACGAAGGCGGTCTTGCGGCCGACGCCGGGCAGCTTCACGAGGTCCTCCAGACGGCCCGGGACCTCGCCGCCGAACTGCTCGGTCAGCGCCTTGGACAGCCCTATGACGGACTTCGTCTTGGCCCGGAAGAAGCCGCACGGCCTGAGAATCTCCTCGATCTCCTCCGGGTTGGCGGCGGCCAGGTCCTCGGGCGTGGGGCACTTGGCGAAGAGTATCGGGGTCGTCTGGTTGACCCTGAGATCGGTGGTCTGGGCGGACAGGACCGTGGCGATCAGCAGCTGGAAGGGGTTCTCGAAGTCCAGCTCGGGGTGGGCGTACGGGTACACCTCGGCGAGTTCGCGGTTGATTCGGCGGGCCCGGCGGACGAGCGCGGCAGGCGACTCGTTCTTCCGGGGCTTCACCGCGACGGCGGCCTGCTCGGCGACGGCCGCCCCGGCGACCGTCTTCTTGACGACTGCCTTCTTGACGACTGTCTTCTTGGCGGTTGCCTTCTTGACTGCTGCCTTCCTCGCAGGGGCTGCTTTCTTCGCCGGTGCCGTCTTCTTCGCGGGGCCTGCCTCGGTCGCGGGCGCCGCCGCCTTCGCGGAAGCCGTCTTCTTCACCGGCACCCTTTCTGCCGATTTCATCCTTTTCTTACCGCCGCCCGGATCCTGTTCGCCCACAGCGGAATCGCGACGTGCAACCACCCGTCCAGCCCCCTCGGCCTGTGCTCTACCGGCGATTTGGACACCCGGCCAGCCTAAGCCCCGGCACCGACATCCGCCCTGGACCCCGAAGATCAGCCCCCGATTGGCCCCCTGCCGCTCACCTCGGGACACCTGTGCGGCATCCTTGTGACAGATCACACTGTTTGGACCGTCCGGCAAAATGGGGAACACGGTCCCCTGGTACGGGGATCAAGATCCCTTGAGCAGGTCGACAAGGAGAGAACTCGTGGACGACGTTCTGCGGCGCAACCCGCTCTTCGCGGCTCTTGACGACGAGCAGGCCGCGGAGCTGCGCGCCTCCATGAGTGAGGTGACCCTGGCGCGCGGCGACTCCCTCTTCCACGAGGGCGACCCGGGCGACCGGCTCTACGTGGTCACCGAGGGCAAGGTCAAGCTGCACCGCACTTCCCCCGACGGCCGGGAGAACATGCTGGCCGTCGTCGGCCCCAGTGAGCTGATCGGCGAGTTGTCGCTGTTCGACCCGGGTCCGCGTACGGCGACCGCGACCGCGCTGACCGAGGTCAAGCTGCTCGGTCTCGGCCACGGCGACCTCCAGCCCTGGCTGAACGCGCGTCCGGAGGTGGCCGGTGCCCTGCTGCGCGCCGTCGCCCGACGCCTGCGCAAGACCAACGACGCCATGTCGGACCTCGTCTTCTCCGACGTCCCCGGCCGCGTGGCGCGCGCCCTGCTGGACCTCTCCCGCCGCTTCGGCGTGCAGTCCGAAGAGGGCATCCACGTCGTTCACGACCTCACACAGGAGGAGCTGGCCCAACTGGTCGGCGCGTCCCGCGAGACCGTGAACAAGGCGCTCGCCGACTTCGCCCAGCGCGGGTGGCTCCGCCTGGAGGCGCGGGCCGTGATCCTGCTGGACGTCGAGCGGCTCGCCAAGCGTTCCCGCTGACGCTCCGCGGGCTGCCGCCCCGATGAGGGCCGGTGCCGGGGCGATCCCCGGCACGGGCCTCGGCCCCGAGAGCCGTATCCGGCACGAGGGCGCGCACGCGCGTGTGCAGCGGGTTGTCCGCCCTGGCGTGGCAGCCGCCCGCACCCCACTGTCCGAGGAGTTCGGGACGCGCCTGCACAGCGCTTACGTCTGCCGTTCGGCTCTTCTCGCTCCCTTCGGCTCCACACGGCACCGCGCGCGTGAGGCCCGAGCGCTCGACGCGGAGTCCCCACGGCCCGACGGGGCGGTCGGGTACGGCAGCCGAGGACGGCGGCCTCAACCGCCGCGAACCGGTCGGCGACTCCCTCGTCCTGCACGACTCCGTCGTCCTTCAGGCGTACGTCGATGACCCAGAGACCGTGACTCGCGCGGGAGTACGCGCGCGTGCTCGGGCTGACGTCCCGCAGACCGCGACAACCCGGACCCGGCGGGCCCTCGGGCAGAGCCCGCCGGGTCCCGGGACGGCAGATCGGCCCGGCCCGGCCTGCCGCCCGTCCAACTGCACGCCCTCCCGCCGCGACGCCCCACCCGGGTCCGGGCTCGGTCGGCTCGACGCCCCGCCCGGCTAGATCAGCCCGTGCTCGCGGAGGTACTCCAACTGCGCCCGCACCGACAGTTCCGCTGCCGGCCACAGGGAGCGGTCCACATCGGCGTAGACGTGGGCGACGACCTCGGCCGGAGTGCGGTAGCCGTCCTCGACGGCCGTCTCGATCTGGGCGAGGCGGTGGGCGCGGTGGGCGAGATAGAACTCGACGGCGCCCTGGGCGTCCTCCAGGACCGGGCCGTGGCCGGGCAGCACGGTGTGCACGCCGTCGTCGACGGTGAGGGACCTCAGCCGTCGCAGGGAGTCGAGATAGTCGCCCAGGCGGCCGTCGGGGTACGCGACGACCGTCGTGCCGCGGCCGAGGATCGTGTCCCCGGTCAGCACCGCCCGGTCGGCCGGGAGATGAAAGCACAGCGAGTCGCCGG
The DNA here is from genome assembly GCF_053601275.1 of Streptomyces sp. NPDC004752. Lineage (NCBI taxonomy): Bacteria > Bacillati > Actinomycetota > Actinomycetes > Kitasatosporales > Streptomycetaceae > Streptomyces > Streptomyces sp. NPDC004752. Next base: position 17,863 of record NZ_JBSGBN010000032.1, read on the forward strand.
TGTGGCCCGGGGTGGATACGACCCGCAACTCCAGGCCGCCGGTGGTGACCACGTCCCCCGCGGCCAGCCCCTCGTCGCCGAGCCGTAGCGCCGGGTCCAGCGCGCGCACCTTGGTGCGGGTCAGTTCGGCGAACCGGGCGGCTCCCTCCGCGTGGTCGGGATGGCCGTGGGTGAGCAGGGTCAGTGCGACGCGCCTGCCCGCCTTCTCGGCCGTGTCCACGACCGTGCGGAGGTGGTCGTCATCCAGCGGGCCCGGGTCGATGACCACAGCCAGGTCGGAGTCGGGTTCCGAGACGATCCAGGTGTTGGTGCCGTCCAGGGTCATGGCGGAGGCGTTGGGCGCCAGCACGTTGATGGCCCGCGCGGTGGCGGGGCCCGAGAGGACTCCGCCCCGGGGCTGGCCGGGCAGGGCTGCCGCGTCCGTCATGCGGGGCCTCCACCGGTGGGGACGCTCGGCTCGGTCGGCGCGCTCGGGATGTGCTTGGTGAACTCGTCGTGACCCGGCCAGGCCAGCACGATCTCGCCGTCGACCAGGCGCGCGCGGGCCAGAACGGGCGTCATGTCGCGCGCGGGCGCGGCGGCGAGCGCCTCGGCCGCGGTCGCGTACGGGGACAGCTGCCGCAGCGTCGCGATGGTGGGCGGCATCATCATCAGCGCGCCCTCGTCGTACCCGGCCGCGGCCTGAGCGGGCCGGATCCACACCGTGCGGTCGGCCTCCGTGGAGGCGTTGCGGGTGCGCTGGCCCTTCGGGAGCGTGGCCACGAAGAACCAGGTGTCGTAGCGGCGGGACTCAAACTCCGGGGTGATCCAGCGGGTCCAGGCGGCCAGCAGGTCGGAGCGCAGCACCAGTCCACGACGGTCCAGGAACGCGGCGAAGGACAGCTCGCGCGCGACCAGGGCCGCGCGGTCCGCCTCCCAGTCCTCGCCGGTGGTGTCGCCGGACACCGACTCGGCCGTCGGCCCGGCCAGCAGGACGCCGGCCTCCTCGTACGTCTCCCGTACGGCAGCGCAGACGATCGCCTGCGCCCCCGTCTCGTCGACACCGAGCCGCTCGGCCCACCACGCGCGCGTGGGGCCCGCCCAGCGGACCTGGCGGTCGTCGTCGCGGGGGTCGACACCGCCGCCGGGATACGCGTACGCGCCTCCGGCGAAGGCCATGGAGGCGCGTCTGCGCAGCATGTGGACGGCAGGGCCGTCCGGGGTGTCCTTCAGGAGCAGCACCGTGGCCGCGCGCCTGGCGGGCACCGGCGTGAGAGTGCCTTCCGCGAGCGCGCGGATGCGGTCCGGCCACTCCGGTGGATACCACTGCCCATTCGCCATGGGCGGAGGCTATCCCGATGTGAGCGAATGTTCGAGAGGTGCCCGAGGCCGGGGCCTCACGGCACTCACGGCACCAGCTCGACCTGGATCTCCACCTCCACCGGGGCGTCCAGCGGCAGTACGGCGACGCCGACCGCGCTGCGCGCGTGCACGCCCCTCTCGCCCAGGACCTCGGCGAGCAGCTCGCTGGCACCGTTGACGACACCGGGCTGGCCGGTGAAGTCCGCGGCCGAGGCCACGAAGCCGACGACCTTCACCACGCGCGCGATGCGGTCCAGGTCGCCAGTGACGGACTTGACGGCGGCCAGGGCGTTGAGCGCGCAGGTGCGGGCCAGGTCCTTGGCCTCCTCGGCCGTGACCTCGGCGCCCACCTTGCCGGTGACCGGGAGCTTGCCCTCCACCATCGGCAGCTGGCCCGAGGTGTAGACGTACCCGCCGGTCTGTACGGCCGGCTGGTAGGCGGCCAGCGGGGGCACGACCTCCGGCAGGGTCAGACCGAGTTCGGCGAGCCTTGTCTCGACGGCGCCCATCAGTGCTTCTCCCGCTTCAGGTAGGCCACCAACTGCTCGGGGTTGTTCGGCCCGGGCACGACCTGGACGAGCTCCCAGCCGTCCTCGCCCCAGGTGTCCAGAATCTGCTTCGTGGCATGGACGAGCAGCGGCACGGTTGCGTATTCCCACTTGGTCATGCGGCGACTGTATCCGCTGTTATCCACAGCCTCCCGCGTAGGCCGAGGGCGGACTGGTTAGTCTCGAAGGTGTGAGCAGGCTCCAGGTCGTCAGCGGCAAGGGCGGGACCGGAAAGACCACGGTCGCCGCGGCTCTCGCGCTGGCCCTCGCCACCGCGGGGAAGCGGACGCTTCTCGTGGAGGTCGAGGGCAGGCAGGGCATCGCACAGCTCTTCGAGACGGAGGCGCTGCCCTACGAGGAGCGGAAGATCGCCGTCGCTCCCGGGGGCGGCGAGGTGTACGCCCTCGCCATCGATCCCGAACTGGCCCTTCTGGACTACCTTCAGATGTTCTACAAGCTGGGCAGTGCGGGCCGCGCCCTGAAGAAGCTGGGCGCCATCGACTTCGCCACCACCATCGCCCCCGGCCTCCGGGATGTCCTGCTGACCGGCAAGGCGTGCGAGGCGGTGCGCCGCAAGGACAGAAGCGGCCGGTTCGTGTACGACTACGTCGTCATGGACGCCCCGCCCACCGGGCGCATCACCCGCTTCCTGAACGTGAACGACGAGGTCGCGGGCCTGGCGAAGATCGGCCCGATACACAATCAGGCGCAGGCCGTGATGCGGGTGCTGAAGTCCCCCGAGACCGCCGTGCACCTGGTCACGCTGCTGGAGGAGATGCCCGTCCAGGAGACCGCGGACGGCATCGCCGAACTGCGGGCGGCACGGCTGCCGGTGGGCCGGGTCATCGTGAACATGGTGCGGCCCGAGGTGCTGGACGCGGCCGCCCTGGACCTCGTACGGACGGTGCCGCGTGCCGCCGTGGCCCGTTCGCTCTCGGCCGTCGGGCTGGGCGGGGCGCGGCGCGGTGGGGACGCCGAGCGACTGGTGGACCCGCTCCTGGAGCAGGCCGCGGAGTACGCCGAGCGGTACGCGCTGGAGCAGGAGCAGCGCGCGGTCCTGGCCGAGCTGAAGCTGCCGCTGCACGAACTGCCGCTGCTCGCCGAGGGCATGGACCTCGCGGGCCTGTACGAACTCGCCACCGAGCTGCGCGAACAAGGGATGCCATGACTCCGGACCCGGCCCACGCACAGGACACCGCCCGCCATCGCCTCTCCCCCGCGCGCGTACTCGACATCGATCCGCTGCTCGACGACCCCGAGACCCGGATCGTGGTGTGCTGTGGTTCGGGCGGGGTCGGCAAGACCACGACCGCGGCGGCCCTGGGGCTGCGGGCCGCCGAGCGCGGCCGGAAGGTGGTCGTGCTCACCATCGACCCGGCCCGGCGGCTGGCCCAGTCGATGGGCATCGACTCGCTGGACAACGTGCCGCGCCGGGTGAAGGGCACCGAGGACCGAGGAGGGGCGTCAAGCGGCGATTCGGTCGAGGGCGCTGGCGGGCGACGGTCGGGTGGCGAGTTGCACGCCATGATGCTCGACATGAAGCGCACCTTCGACGAGGTCGTCGAGGCGCACGCGGACCCGGAGCGGGCCGCCGCGATCCTGGCCAACCCCTTCTACCAGTCGCTCTCGGCGGGCTTCGCGGGCACGCAGGAGTACATGGCGATGGAGAAGCTGGGCCAGTTGCGGGCGAAGGACGAGTGGGATCTCATCGTCGTCGACACCCCGCCGTCCCGCTCCGCGCTGGACTTCCTGGATGCGCCCAAGCGGCTCGGCTCCTTCCTGGACGGGCGGCTGATCCGGTTGCTGACGGCGCCGGCGAAGCTGGGCGGCTGGGCGGGGATGAAGGTCCTCAACGTCGGCATGTCGATGATGACCGGCACGCTGGGCAAGCTGCTGGGCGGTCAGCTGCTGAAGGACGTACAGACGTTCGTGGCCGCGATGGACACCACGTTCGGTGGCTTCCGTACCCGCGCGGACGCCACCTACAAGCTGCTCCAGGCGCCCGGCACGGCGTTTTTGGTGGTGGCGGCCCCGGAGCGGGACGCGCTGCGCGAGGCCGCGTACTTCGTGGAGCGGCTGGCCGCCGAGGACATGCCGCTCGTCGGTCTGGTGCTCAACCGGGTCCACGGCAGCGGCGCCGACCGGCTGTCGGCTGAGCGAGCGCTCGCCGCCGCGGAAAATCTTGAGGAGCCCCGCATTGTGGATCAGGGGGACGGGAAAGCTGGACTTCGTAACTCTCCCGACACGTACGACCGTTCAGAATCTCCCGCTGCTTCCTCCGCATCCGAGCCCCATCCCCCGGGCACGGACCCGGGCGTCGACCAGCTGACCGCCGGCCTGCTGAGGCTGCACGCCGACCGTATGCAACTGCTCTCCCGTGAGCAGCGCACGCGTGACCGCTTCACCGCGCGCCACCCCGAGGTGGCCGTGGTCGAAGTGGCCGCGCTCCCCGGTGACGTGCACGACCTCGCGGGGCTGCGGGACATCGGCGACCGGCTCGCGGCCATGCGGCCGGAGCTGCCCGAAACGCGTACCGATGCGTGAGAGGGGGTGCCCTCTCAGCTGACCGCCGCGTAGTTCTCGTACACCTCGTCATTGTCGAGGGGCACGATCCCGGCCCCCCGTTCGTACTCCGAACGCGCGGTCTCCAGGAGCCTGCGCCAGGAGGTCACGGTGGGACGCCTGCGCAGCAGTGCGCGGCGCTCGCGTTCCGTCATGCCTCCCCACACACCGAATTCGACACGATTGTCCAGCGCATCGGCCAGGCATTCCGTACGCACCGGACATCCGGTGCATACTGCCTTGGCCCTGTTCTGCGCTGCTCCTTGAACGAACAGTTCATCCGGATCGGTAGTGCGGCAGGCAGCCTGCGCACTCCAGTCGGTTACCCAGCCCATACCGGCGCCGTCCTCTCCCGAATCGAGGCTCCCCCACGGCGGCAGCGGCATATTCACCGCCGCCAGTTGAGGACGTTACGGAAGGCGGGCACAGCGCAACACCCCCGTCGGGCCCAATCTTGAATGGTCCGAACGGACTATGGGGAAGCGGCAGATCACCCGCGGGAGTGAGCTGGCGACATATGCGACCATCCCGGCAAAGCGGGACAGTTATGGTGCGCCACAACGGACGCCAAGTGACACACAAGGCGGATTCGGACGCGCCTTCAACGCGTCTCGACATGCCCGGCGGAGGAACCCGTCGAAGAAAGTCGAGAAGATCCGGAACGATTCGGGGTCGCCGGACGTATTGATACGTGACCGCGCCGCTGTGACAGTTGAGAGCAGCTTAGGCCAAGGCATATACGCGTGTCCGGCGAATGAGAACGTAGGCTGCCCCTATGCCAAAGAAGCGCTCGGGCGGTGGTCTGTCGCCAACGCAGCAGGCCGCCAAGTTCCTCGGTGTCAGTGTCCTCGCAGGGGCCGTCATGGCCGGCATCGCGCTGCCCGCGGCGGGCGCGCTCGGCCTCGCGGCCAAGGGCTCGGTCCAGGGATTCGACGAGATCCCGGCCAACCTCAAGAGCCCCCAGCTCAGCCAGCGGACCACGATCCTGGACGGCCGGGGTCAGCAGATCGCCACGGTCTACTCCCGCGACCGCACGGTGGTGGAGTTCAAGGACATCTCGCCCTACATGCAGAAGGCGATCGTCGCGATCGAGGACTCGCGCTTCTATCTGCACGGCGCGATCGACCTGAAGGGCGTGCTGCGCGCCCTGAACAAGAACGCGCAGAGCGGCGGGGTCGCCGAGGGCGCCTCCACGCTCACCCAGCAGTTGGTGAAGAACTACTTCATCGAGGAGGCGGGCGACGACCCGACGAAGGTCGCCCAGGCCACCCAGCAGACGATGGGCCGCAAGGTCCGCGAGCTGAAGTACGCGATCCAGATCGAGGAGAAGCTCGGCAAGAAGAAGATCCTGGAGAACTACCTGAACATCACGTTCTTCGGACAGCAGGCGTACGGCGTCGAGGCCGCCGCCCAGCGCTACTTCTCCAAGCACGCCAAGGACCTCAACCTCCAGGAATCGGCGCTGCTCGCGGGCATCGTGCAGTCCCCCAGCCGCTACGACCCGGTCAACGACGAGGCCGAGGCCACCAAGCGGCGCAATGTGGTCCTCCAGCGCATGGCCGAGGTCGGCGACGTCTCCCAGCAGGAGGCCGACAAGGCCAAGGAGGCCCCGCTCGGTCTGAAGGTCAGTCAGCCGAAGAACGGCTGCATCACCGCGGTCAAGGGCGCCAGTTTCTTCTGCAAGTACGTCGAGAACGTCTTCCTGAGCGACCCGGTCTTCGGCAAGACCAAGGAGGACCGCGCCAAGATCTGGAATCGCGGCGGCCTGACGATCCGTACCACCCTGGACCCGCAGGCCCAGGAGTCGGTCCAGACCTCGCTCAAGGACCACGTCAACAAGTCGGACTCGGTCGCCGCGGCCGCCGCCCTGGTCGAGCCCGGCACCGGCAGGATCCTCGGCATGGGCCAGTCGAAGCCGTACGGCTACGCGAAGGACGAGACCGAGTACAACTACTCGGTCGACCGTGACATGGGCGGCTCCAACTTCGGCTTCCCGACCGGTTCGACCTTCAAGCCGTTCGTGGCCGCGGCGGCGGTCGAGGGCGGCAGGCCGCCGACGCAGGAGTACCCGTCGCCGTACAAGATGGAGTACCCGAGCCCGGTCCAGCGGTGCGAGAGCCAGCCCTACGTCAACACCAGGCGCGAGACCGCCGAGAACGAGAACAAGTCGGAGGTCGGTCCGTACCGGATGAAGGAGGCGATGGCCAAGTCGGTCAACACCTACTTCGTCCAGATGATCGCCGACATCGGGTTGTGCCCGGTGATGAAGATGACCGACGCGTTGCACGTGGTGCAGGGCAACGGCGACAAGCTGCCCGAGCAGCCCGCCATCGCGCTCGGCTCGGTGGGTCTGTCCCCGCTGACCATGGCGAGCGCGTACGCCGCCTTCGCCTCGCGCGGCACGTACTGCACGCCGGTCGCCATCGAGTCGATCACCCAGAAGGTCGGCAACGAGCAGAAGTCCCTTCCGGTGCCGAAGTCGACGTGCTCGCGCGCGATGACCGAGCAGACCGCCGACACGGTCAACACCCTGCTGCGCGGCGTGGTCGACTCCGGCACCGGCCAGCAGGCCGGTCTCACCGACCGCGAGAGCGCGGGTAAGACGGGTACGACGGACGAGCGGAAGAACGCCTGGTTCGTCGGCTACACGCCGAATCTGTCCGGCGCGGTCTGGGTCGGCAGCCCCAGGCAGAACGTGAAGATGAAGAACATCACCATCGGCGGCGTCTACCGCCCGCTCGTCTACGGCGGTGAGGTCCCCGGACCGATCTGGAAGGACGCCATGACCGGCGCTTTGCAGGGCAAGCCCGTCCAGTCCTTCAACCTCATCGACATCCCGGACGACAACAGGGACGGCAACGATCACGGCAGGGACCGGGGCGACGGAAACGGCGACAACCGCGGCCAGGACAACGGCGGCATCATCGGCGGCCTGACGGACGGCGGCGCGAACGGCGGCACCAACCCGGCCCCCACGTTCTCCTTCCCCGGCAACTTCATCCAGGGCCAGGGCAATGGCGGGCGGAACGGGAATGGCGGGCAGCGGTAGAGAGTCGCCTTCGGCTTCCGCGGGGCGGGGGGGCTGGGCGGCGAGGGTACGTCCCTTCCGTACGGCGGGGGTGAGTCTGCGGGGGTGAGTCAACGGGCGCGCTCTGATCGGAGGGCTGCCCTCCGTGGGGCGTTCCGGGCGGGAGCCGGTGGCTCGGGGCGCTTCGGCTGGGCGGCTGGGCGGCTCGGGGTGCGCGTCCGGGGTTGAACGCGTGGGGCTGCACCCTGACTTGGGTGCGGCCCCAATGCGTCGGCCGGGGGCGCCGAACGCCTCAATGGCCGGTCGCTACGGGATCTGGATCTCCAGCGGCGCGCTCGCGGGAGGTGGGAGGTCGCAGGTCGGGGAGGTCGGGAGGTCCACCGGCTGTCGTACGAGGGGCGGCTGATCGCTACACGTTCCGACCAGTCCTTACTAGCCCGACTGATCGCTACGAGGCCCTGGCTGGCCCTTACGGGCCCCGGCCGGCTGTTACGAAAGGGCGGCGGCCCACTGGGTGCCAGGCCGGTCGCTGTCGGGCCCAGGGCCGCCCCAGTACGGAGGGAGGGGGTTGGCCCAGGAACACTGGGCCGCCCCAGAACTACTGCGCTGCCCCAGGAGCGCTGGGCCGACCCAGACCGGGTGGGCCGCCCCCGGACCGCCCCCGGACCGGTCCCGGCCGGCTCCGGAGCGAGCCCCGGATCAGCCCTGGAGCAGCTGCTTGACCGCCGCGGCAACCCGGCCGCCCTCCGCCAGACCGGCCACCTTCGGGTTCACGATCTTCATCACGGCGCCCATGGCCCGCGGCCCCTCCGCACCGGCGGCCTTCGCCTCCGCCACGGCCTGGGCGACGATCGCGTTCAGCTCCTCGTCGGACAGCTGCTTGGGCAGGTACGCGGCGAGCACCACGCCCTCCGCCTTCTCCCGCTCGGCCTGCTCGGCCCGACCGCCCTGCGCGAAGGCATCCGCCGCCTCCCGGCGCTTCTTGGCCTCCTTGGTGATCACCTTCAGGACCTCGTCGTCGGACAGCTCACGCTTCTCCTTGCCCGCGACCTCTTCCTTGGTGATCGCGGTGAGCGTCAGCCGGAGCGTCGAGGAGCGGAGCTCATCGCGCTCCTTGATCGCGGCGTTGAGGTCGTCCTGCAGCTTCGACTTGAGCGTGGTGGTCATGGGTCCGATTGTCGCAGGTGCGAGAGCCCGGCCGCCCGCTGATTTCAGGGGCGGTCGGTCGCCGCGCGGATGCCCGGGTCTGACACGATGGTCGTATGCGTGCGCGATACGGAGTACCCCTGGGAATCATGGCGGTCGGCGCCGCCGGTCTGGCCTACGCCGCGGGTTTCGAGGCCCGCTCCTTCCGGCTCCGCCGGATCACGGTCCCGGTCCTGCCCCCGGGTATGCGCCCGCTGCGCGTGCTTCAGGTCTCCGACATCCACATGGTGAGCGGCCAGCGCAAGAAGCAACGCTGGCTGCGCTCACTGGCGGGCCTGCGCCCCGACTTCGTGATCAACACCGGCGACAACCTGTCCGACCCGGAGGGCGTCCCCGAGGTGCTGGACGCGCTCGGCCCCCTGATGGATTTCCCCGGCGCGTACGTCTTCGGCTCCAACGACTACTACGGCCCCAAACTCCGTAACCCTGCCCGCTACTTGCTGGAGAAGACCAGCGGCCGCCACGGCCTGAACGGCAACGCGCCGGCCGTGGGCGTGATCCACAACCCGTGGGAGGACCTGCGGGACGCCTTCGACGCGGCGGGCTGGCTGAATCTGACCAACACCCGGGGCGTGCTGAAGATCGAGGGCGTCTCGGTGGAGATGACGGGCCTGGACGACCCGCACATCAAGCGCGACCGCTACGAGCGCGTGGCGGGCGGCCCGTCGAGCGGCGCGGACTTCTCGATGGGCGTGGTGCACGCCCCGTACCTGCGCGTCCTGGACGCGTACGCGGCGGACGACTACCCCCTGATCCTGGCCGGCCACACGCACGGCGGCCAGCTCTGCATCCCCTTCTACGGCGCCCTGGTCACCAACTGCGACCTGGACACCGACCGGGTGAAGGGCCTGTCCACGCATACGGCGGAGGGCCGTACGTCCTATCTGCACGTTTCGGCGGGCTGCGGCACGAACCGCTACACACCGGTACGGTTCGCGTGCCCGCCGGAGGCGACGTTGTTGACGTTGGCGGGGCGGGAGTAGCCGCTGGTCCGGGACCAGCGGGACGTAGCGGGGAGCGACTGAAGGCCAGCCGGTGCCACGCAGCACCACTCGCGGTCGCGCAGGGCACGCAGAGTCGCGTTGCGGGCGCACGGCCGAGGCACAGCGGTGAACTCAACACAGGACCCGCACCCACCAGGGGCACACCGAGGTCCGTCGACTCCTGACAATCGCCAATCGCCCCCATCCCAGGGCCCAGCGAAGGCCCAACCAACGGGACACCGACTTAACTCACCCAGACCACCCCATATCGCCTGTTTCGCCCATTCTGCTTAACGTGAGGGCATGACGGCCCCGATACCCAGGGAGATCCCGGACCTGCCCGCGGTCCCGGGCACGCCCGCACTGATGCCCTCGTATGTCCCCGCCACGGCGGTGGTCGCCCCGGTTCCCCGCCCGCTGACGGCGCTGTACCGCCTGCTCATCGCCCTGACGGCCATCGCGGGCGTCGCACTGGAGCTGCTGCTCGGCTCCCCGACCCGCGTACTGAGCTACTTCAGCGTCCAGAGCAACGCCCTCCTGGCCCTGGTGATGGTGCTCTCGGCCCACCGGGCGTGGACGGCCCGCCGCCCCCTGCCGTCGGCTGTCACAGGAGCCGCACTGCTCTACATCCTGACCACGGGCATCGTCTACCACCTGCTCCTCGGACACACCACGCCGCCGTTCTCGATGACGGACACGACCACGCCGCCGACCGTGTGGCACGGTCAGTGGACGGCCCTCCAGCTCCTCCACACGGCGACCCCGGTCGCGGCGCTCCTGGACTGGCTTGTACTCACCCCCCGTGCCCGCCTGCGCCTCCGCCAGACCGCCATCTGGCTCGTCTACCCCCTGGCCTACCTGGCCTTCTACCTGGGCCGAGCCGAACTACTCATCCCCGGCACGGCCGGCCGCTACCTCTACCCCTTCCTGGACGTCGACCACCACGGCTACCGCGGAGCCCTCGCCAACGCCCTCCTCATCGGCCTCGGCGTCTACGCCCTGGCCGTCCTCCTGGTCACCCTCGACCACACCCGCCCGAACCCCGCCCACCGCCGCGGCAAAACCGGATTTCGTCTCCGGCCACCAGTGGGCTAAAGTAAACGTCGTCGCCGCGACAGGCAGCGACATCGGGGTGTAGCGCAGCTTGGCAGCGCGCTTCGTTCGGGACGAAGAGGTCGTGGGTTCAAATCCCGCCACCCCGACAGTGAAGTACCAGGTCAGGGGCCTGATCCGCTTAGCGGGTCGGGCCCCTGAGTGGTTCTACGGGTCGTTTGGGGAGCCGTTTGGGAGCCGAGCTCGGAATCCGGCTCCCGAGTACCAATCCGCAAGGATCGTGTCCCGGCAGTTCGCCTCGCAGCGGGTCAACCAGGTCAACAGTCGGAAGGAGTTCTTCTATGCCACCCCGGCGGAGGTGCGCAACGCGCTGCAACGGTTCGCCGGACAGCATCTGATCGAGTTCACCGAGGAACCCCGGGCGCTGGAATGGCGGGCCGGAAGGCGCATGGGCGAAGCCGGTGCGCCCGCCGCAGGCACAGGATGAGTTGCAGCCCGGACAACATGAGGTGCGACCAAGCATCACTACGATCACGGTCGTGGATTGGCTGGAGCGGGCCGCGAAGCTGAGGCAGTGGAGCCGGGACGGGGTGCGGGCGCCGCACAAGCCGCTGCTGCTGCTGTACGCGCTGGGCCGTTTTCAGGCTGATGCCGCGGACGAGTTGCCGTACAGCGCGGTGGAGTCGGATCTGAAGCAACTGCTGGTGGAGTACGGTCCGCCGCGAGGGACCACGCCCGCCTATCCCTTCCATCATCTGGTCAGCGACGGGGTGTGGGAAGTGCGGACCGAGCACGGCGCCGGTAGCCCAGGCACCGGGGTGCGGGAACTACGGGCCAGCCGGGCCACTGGGCGGCTGGCCCCGGACCTTCAGGTGGCGCTCCGGCGGGAACCGTCGCTGCTGGGCCGCATGGCGAGGGTGCTGCTGGATCTGCACTTCCCGGCGTCACTGCACCAGGACCTGTGCGACGCGGTGGGTCGCGCCAGTCGCCGCGGCGGTACTTGTTCTCGGCCTCGCTCGCGGCGCGTTGGGCCTCGCCCTTGGTGGCGAAGCGGATCGCCTTGCCGTTCTCGTCGACGACCGTGAGGTGCTTGCCGGGCGCCGTCTCTTCACGGACGCCCGCAGGGGAGAGCACCCGTGCTGACCAACGAACCCCGCGGCGGCTACTGGTGCGAGTGCTGGACACAAGACCTCACCGAACAGGAGTCACCGGTGCTCCGCGTATCCTTCGACGCCTACTCGGCACCCCAGGCAGACAGATGGGTCGCGGTCACACTCCGCACGATCTCCCCCGCCCTGGACCCCGACGCCTCAGACGACTTCGCGCCCAACGCGACCGTGTCGAGGCTCAGTTGATGGTTGACGGGTTGGCGTCGGGTGATGCTTGACGTCTGCCCTAGAGGATCCTCTACCAGGCGATCATCGAGATCGACCAGTGAGCTACCACCCGAACTCACGCCTGGGTGCGCGATGAGTGGGAACGCAATCAACTCCAGGGCGTGCTGTGGAGCGGATACCCCGGACCGTGGCTCGGCGCCACGGTCCGTACCGGCGGTGCAGCGTTCGGGTCGTCAGCGGGCTGGTTCACCGCGCCCGGGGCCTGCGCGAGTCCGTTGGCCCACAGCTGGTCGACACGCGAGCGCTCGGTGACGTTCGGGTAGCGGTTGGTGCAGGATGGGCCGGCGCTGCCGCCCGACATCAGCTCACTGCACGACCCGTTGTAGTCGTCCGACAGGCCCAGCACGTGCCCGGTCTCGTGGGTGGTGACGCGGACCGAGTCGTACTGCTGGTTTTGGGCGTAGTCGAGCAAGACGTAGCCACTTCCGTGGCCGTTGGTGGAGGCGTAGGACCCGCGCGGGTCGTTGCCCTCGTAATAGGAGAAGTCGGCACCGCTCGACGCTTCCTGGAGCTTGACGTTGGACTCGGAGCTGTTCCAGATCGCGGCCGCGCTCGATATCTGCGAACGGAAGCTCGGTGCCTGGGAGGCGTTGTAGTAGACAGTCACCGCCTGCGCGTTCGGCTGGACGGCGCGCTTCTCGGCGACGGACTTGAGCACGGCCTCGAAGAACGCCTTGTTGTTCGCGGCCTCCTCAACCGACCCGGCGTACCGTGCCACGGAGGCACCGGCGGGAGCGGATGGGGTGGCGGCCGGCTGGGCGCTCGCCGGCACCGCCGCGCCCAGCGCGCTGGAGGTCAGACCCAGGCCGAGAGCGAGGGCGAGGAGTCTCGGGGACGTTCGGGACGACTTCATCTGGGGGGGCTCCTACTCACTCGGTGACGCCCAGCGCCAAGCGCCCAGCGCGCGGTCGACGCTGCGTGAACACCGGTTCCGAACTGCGGCGACGTCCTGTGGGTCGTCATTCTTAGAACGGCTCGACAGGGAGCGCAAAGGGTCCCGCCACTACGTCGCCTCGTAGGTCCCGGGAACTCGCCAGGGCAGTGCGCGCGTCTCCGGTCCGCAGATGGCGGCAGGAGAGAAAGCTGTCGCGACGTCAGAAGCCTTACCTCACGGAGCAGCAGACGTGCGGGCCAGCCGGGCGGAATCCCGGGACGTGCGGCGGGATTCACATCCGGATCAAGACAGACAAATCCTCAGATGTCCACCATGACGTTTCTACTAAGTGCGCCGGTTGGTTGGCGGAGCGCTGTGACCGGAGTCATAGAACATGAGCTTCCGCTTCTTTCGCGCCCACCGGCCCCACCGGCCCCGGGGCGCCCCCAGGAAGTCACCCTCGGCGCTGGGCGGCATCCCTCACCGCTGAGCCGCCGCCGCTCAGTCCTGATCAGGATGGAGGCCGGGCCCGGCGTGCAGCCCGGCGAGCGGCGTGGGGAGGGAGAGAGGTCGGTCGGTCCCTCGCCCGCCTCCAGCAGCGTGTCCGTCGCACCCGGTGGCTTCGGGACTATGCGGGCCGGGCTGTCGTCAGCCACGCGAACGAGGTGCGTGCCCGGTCGTCGGCAGTAGTCGGGCCGACGTCCGAAACTCGCTGACCGCCGGGGTTGCTGCCTATGCGTCCTACTACCTTGATGAAGCCGGCCCGCACGGACCCAGCAACACGGCTGGGCGAACTGTGGCCTGCGGCATAGCTCCAGCCTGGGCGGCGATTTGGGGTGTCGAGAAATGATTCACGAAATCGAGGACATCGAGCAGGAGCGCCGCAGACTCTCGCGCAGACCGGCAGCGGATGACGCACCCCCCGTCTTGTGCGTCTTTGATGTGCGGACGAGCGGCGCGGTCGCAGACTTCGATACCCGAGTGCGCTCCGTGCTGGCGCCTGCCCTCCAGCTGGCGGTGTCACAGTCGTTCGAGGGGGAGGACCTTCCTCTCGATGCGATCCCTGACTGGTTCGTCGCCGCCGGCCGACCAGGCGCGATTTCCGTCCCTGACTTCACCCAAAGCGGCGTGGAGCTGTATGAAGCCGCAATCAGTGGCGGACCGTGGGACGTGCAGGAATGGCTTTACCAATTCGACCCGGACTCCGATTTTCGCGGTTGGGCGTGGTGGGATCTGACACACTCGTCGAGTGGCCGTGCAGCACGTATCTGGGTGGACACGTGGGGTGAGTCGTTCTTCGCCTGCGATGAGCTTCGTTGGCTCGCCTATGTTTCCGGTGGTGCAGAAGTCAGCGGGCCGACGCTTGTGAGGGCTCCCGACTGGATCGCCGCAACGACGCCGTGAGCCGCCGGGCGACCACAGCGATGCGGAAGTGACAGTTCCTCCCGGATTCGCGCGAGTGGCCCGGAGCGCCAGGCCAGGGGGCGGCCTCACGCGTCGGCCCAGCCGGGCGTTCGTAGCCGAGTTCGGCATTGGCCACCTCTGCCTGCGAGCGATGCCCTGAAGGTGACATACGCGGCATGTGTGGAAATATGGTATGTACACCCTTGACTGGAAGGGCTTCAGACCGGCGAGAGGAGTACATCATGATCGCCAAGCTGCTCGGCAAGCTGTCCTTCACCCGCCACTACGGTGCGTACGGGGAACACGACTGGCACGCGTACGCCGGCGACAACACGGTCTGACCGCACTGCCGACGGGCGCCCCCGGGTGTCCGCCGGCTCCCAGTCAAGCTGCCGACGATATCGACCTGGACGGCTACCGGAGTCAGGGACGATCTCATGGGCCGAATGAATGAGCCCCCGCGGTTGCCCGGGGGCAGCTTCGCGGCCTGGAGCCGCGACCGGCTGGCAATAGCTCGCCGTGGCGCTGATGAGTGCGGGGACGTCTGGCAGCTGGAGCCGGGTGTCTACGTAGCCGCCACGGCCGAGCCGTGTGAAGACGTCCTGCACCGCGCGCAGGACTTCCCCAAGGCGTCCTCGCCTCTCTTCCCGCCGTTGAAACGGTCGAGCGGAGCACCGACGCCTGAGCAGCGTGCGTACGCGCGTGCCGCCCGGATGCGCGGACTACGCGCGCAGGCGGTTGCCGCCCGGATCGGTGAGATCGCGCCCGGGGCCGCTCGATTTGCTGACCAGTGGCCCACGGGCCGGGACGTCGAGGTCCTGCCCCCGGCCCGGCACGCCCTGGCAGAGATCGGCGTGCGCTACCTCTTCTCCGAAGACGCTCCCACCCTGCTGCCCTTTGCCTCACGACTCTTCCTGGCCCGGGAGCTGCTCGAACGCCCCTCGCGCTGGGTGTGGCCGCGCTGGGTCCCGACACCGGCACGGCGGTTTCGCACCCGGCAGCAAGTCGCCTTCACCAACGCTTTGCGGCCCGTTGTCCGTCGGCGCCGTTCATCGGGCCGGCTCGGTGACGACGTGCTGGGACAGATGCTCCGGCCCTCCTCCCACTACGGCCTACTGCCGGAGGAGGCCATCCTCGACACTCTCCCCGGGATCACCGTCGCCACCTTCGAGACGCCTTCCCGGGCAGCCGGACTGATCCTGCTCCACCTGGCCCGGCACCCCCAGGCAGCGGACCGCGTCGCAGCCGAAGCCGCCTTGCTGCCCGCTGACCCGGCCGCGACGACCAGCACCCACCTCGACAGCCTGCACTACACCCAGGCACTGGTACGCGAGGTGCTCCGACTGCACCCCCCGAGCTGGCTGCTGACCCGGCGCACCACGCGACAGACTCAGCTCGCCGACTACACCATCGACGCCGGGTCCACCGTTCTGGTCTGCCCCTACACCGCCCACCGCGACGCACGGGAACACTCCGAGCCGGACCGGTTCCAGCCCGAGCGCTGGCTCGACGATTCGGGCTCGCCGGCGAAACCCGGGGTCTTCCTCTCCTTCGGTACCGGGCCGCATGGCTGCGAGGGAGCCGCTCTGGCCATGGCGATGCTGACGCTCCTGACTGCGCACACCGCCCGCCGCTACCACTTGAGCGAGCCGCCCGGACCGGAACCCAGCTACCAGGTCACCACCTTCGGAGGTCTCGCAACTGTCGGCTTGCGCCTGCGTGCCACCGCGCGCAGCTGAGAACAGTCCGGCTTTCGGCTCAGCAATTCAGGTCTCTTCAGCCGCAGTTGGTGGGGCGATGGACATCTCCGCCCACACCGTTTTGCCCAGCGGGTGACGCGGCGCCGAACCCCAGCGCACGGCCAAAGCGTCCACCAGGAGCAGCCCTCGGCCCGACTCGCCCTCGGGAGCCGACGAAGGCGGGGTCGCGGGGGGCCGTTTCGCGGAGGCCGCGTCCGCGACCTCGACGCGAACCAGGCCGGTCGCCGTATCGAGAGCGAGCCGGAGGCCGAAGTCACGTCCGGGCACACGGCCGTGCCGCACGGCGTTCGCGGCGAGTTCGGCGACGACGAGGGCTACCGCGCACGACGCGTCCGACTCCGGCGGACAGCCCCACTCGTCCATGTACCGTACGGCGAGCCGCCGGGCCAGCCGCGCACCCCGCGGAGAGGAGGCGAACTGCGCGACAAGAGGCGGCAGTTCACTCTGTACGTGGGTGAGGGCACCCCCGTCGGTGAAGGCACCCGCCTCCGCTGCCAGGGGCGCGGCACCGCGCCTCGGTTCGTCCGCCGGGACGGTCGTTTCTGTCAGCACGGCGTGTTCCGTTCTTGTGCGTCGAGCAGGGAGATGTCGCACGATGCGCGCGATCCATCACGTTCTGCACTCAAGGGTCGTCCGACCGGCCTACGCTCAACAGGTGACGCAGCCTTACTTTTCAGCCCGTAAGTAACGGAGGTGACGCTTTGGCCAACGGAATTGATCCCAGCGCGTCGATGGCCGCACTGTTCGGTGCGCGGGTCCGCAGACTCCGTAGGGCGGCCGGACTGACCCAGGCCGAACTGGGCGTCAAGGTCCACGTGGTGAGCACGCGGATCACGCAGATCGAGCGGGCGTCCGGGGCGAAACCGACACTGGAGCTGGCGCGGGCGCTGGACGTGGCGCTCGGTGCGGACGACCTGCTGGTGGAGCTGTGGCCGTACGTGTACCGGGAGGCGTTTCCGGACTGGTCGCGGAAGTTCATGGAGTACTCGGAGCAGGCGGTGACCATCCGGCAGTACGTGGCGCATGTGGTGCCGGGTCTGTTGCAGACGGAGGACTATGCGCGAGCGGTCCTCAGTCTGGACGCGTTGCTCGACGGAGAAGAACAGTTGGAGGAGCGGGTCACCGCCCGAATGGGACGGCAGGAACGCCTGGGTTCGCCCGATCGACCGGAGCTGTGCGTAATCCTGGACGAGGCGGTATTGAGGCGCCCCATCGGCGGCCGTGGTGTGATGCGGCAGCAGTTGGTGCGGCTGCTCGATGTAGCAGCGGAACGTCACATTACCGTGCAGGTATTGCCGTTCGACCAAGGCGGACACGAGGCGATGGGTGGCTCGCTGACCATCCTGACTCTGTCGGACGGCTCTGAAGTGGCCTACACGGAAGGCTCGGACTACGGCCAACTCATCGAGGAACCGGCCAACGTCAGTCGCTACAAGGTGATTTACGATCGGCTGCGGGCAGCAGCGCTGCCCCCACTCATGTCACTCGACATGATCCGGTCCACCATGGAGGGCAACTACCGTGGCGCGAATCTCCCGTCCCGATCTGAACGGCGTCGCCTGGCGCAGGAGCAGTTACAGCAATCAGGCGGGGGGCGACTGCGTGGAGGTGGCCGACGGATTCCAGGAGGCCGTCGTCCCCGTCCGTGACAGCAAGGCCCCGCACGGTCCGGCACTGTGCTTCGAACCGGCCACCTGGGCCGCCTTCATAGACGAGTTGAAGGCCGGGCAGTACCGTCGCTGAGGCGGCCGTCTGCTGGCGGCAGCTCTGCCCCCGCTCATGTCATTGGGCATGATCCGATCCGTGTTGGAGGACAACCACCGTGGCTCGAATCTCCATTTCCGACCTGAACGGCGTCGCTTGGCGCAGGAGCAGCTACAGCAATCAGGAGGGCGGCAACTGCGTGGAGGTGGCCGACGGATTCCAGGAGGCCGTCGTCCCCGTCCGTGACAGCAAGACCCCGCACGGTCCGGCACTGCGCTTCCAACCCGCCACCTGGGCCGCCTTCATAGGCGAGTTGAAGGCCGAGGGTCGCCGTCACTGAGTCCGCCGGGCTCTGGTCGCCGTCCGTGCCCCGGGCTCACCGGACCCCTGTCCGCGAGGGCCCGGCAGGCCGCTGACCTCCCCAAAGAACCGGGAGAAAGAACTCCCGCCCACCCACCCTCCCCGGCCGCACGGCCCGCGTCACCCGTCCGAGTGACCGGCTTGCGGGGGCGGGATACGGACCGTTACGTTCACCGCAACAACCGCACACAGACATCGGCCCCCGGCCGGGACGGCAATCCCGATCGAGGGCCTGACCGATCAGGAAGAGACACCTTCCCGATGGCTGACCCGAAGTCTAACGCGCCCCTGCGCGCCGCCGCCGGAGCTCCGACCTCCGGCGTGATCCACGTCCGCACCCGGCTCACCGCCGACTTCACCGTGATCTCCAACGCCCTCGCGCAACGGCGCGGCAGCGCGGTCACGGTCGGTGTCGCGGCGTACATCCTCTCCCTGCCCGACGGCGCCACCGTGAGCATCGCCGCCCTGTGCGGGCACTTCACCGAGGGCGAGATCCTGATCTCCCGGGCTCTCAGGGAACTCGAAGAGGCCGGGTACCTGGAGCGCCGCCGCGAGCGGACGCCCACCGGGCAGGTTCGTACCCGGACGTACTTCTACGACGTCCCCGGCGGCGATCCTGATCCGTACCCGGAGGGCCCGCCCGAGCCGCCGAAGCCGCCCCGGCCGCCGAAGCCGTCCCGGCCGCGCAGGCGGCCCGCCGCCGGTGAGGCCCCGTCGCTTTCGGCACCCACCGCGGTGGCAGCGCCCGCTCCCGCTCCGGACGCCCGGGAGCGGGCCGGGGAACCGACACCACTCGCGGACGCCGACCCGCAGGCAGTCGCCGTACTGTCCGCGCTGCGCCGCGTCGACCCCCGTCTCGTCCTCTCCGAGCGGGAGGCCGCCCGCCTCGTCCCGGGCGTCACCCGGTGGCTCGCGGCGGGCCTTCTGCCCGCACAGATCACGGACCACCTCACCGCAAGACTCCCCGACTCCTTGCTGTCCCGCCCGGTCGGCATCCTCGCCTACCGGCTCAAGGAGGCTCCCCTGCCCGCACCGGCAGCAGGCGCAGAACCCCCAGCAGGTCCGGCCGTCGTGCCCATGCGGAACTGCGACGGTTGCGACCGGGGATTCCGCTCGTCGGAACCAGGCCGCTGCCGTGACTGCCGAGGGCCCGAGGAACGCCTCCCTGTCGCTGCCTGATGAGTGAGGCGGCGGCTCAGGGCGCTTGACCAGAAGGGACACGAGAATGACACTGGATGTACGACAATTGTCATACGGCCGGAGAAGGGAGGGAAGAGTGCCCCCGAAGACCGAACAGAAGAGCCACGCCTCATCAGGGGGCAGGGCCAAGAAGCGGACCTCGACCACGGCGGCCCGGACTTCACCCGCCCGCCAGAAGCAGGGCGGCAGCGGTGCGACGAGCGTGGCCCAGGTACGGCTGCGCCCGGATGAGCTGGCGAATCTGCAACAGGTGATGCAGACCCTCAACCTGCACTCGCTCTCCGACGCCTTGCGTGAGGGGCTTCGCCTGCTCTCTCGCGAGGCGACCGAGGTTGCCGCGGCTCAGGAGATCCGCGACTTCTACCGAGGCGGCCAGGCTCCGACTCCCGAAGGCGTTCTGCCCGCGACCGCGGATGAGCTGGCGGCGGCGGACGAGATCGAATGGTGAACGCCGGCTCGGCGCTGCGGGGCGAAGTCTGGGGCTGTGTCCTACCCAACCCCATCGGCCCGCATCCCGTGGTCGTTCTCACGGTCAATCGCGTTGCCGAACCACTGTCGGCGGTGACCGTTGCCGTGATCACCGGCACACCTGGGCCCGCCTCCACCCATGTCCCCGTCGGCTCCGACTGCGGGGTGACCAAGTACGACGAGTCGTACGTGAACTGCACCGACCTGCACACCGTGGACAAACCAAGGCTCCGGCGGCGTCTCGGCCTGCTGTCTTTGAGCGAGATGCGGCGTGTGGAGGAGAGCGTTCGCGTGACCCTGGGGCTGGCGTAGTCCTGGAGCGCCCGGCATGTTCCTCATCATTAGGACGAGGTCCGGGGCGAGGGCGGCTGGGGCGTCTCCGGACCCTCCGGACCCTCCGAACTCTCCGAACTCTCCGGACCCTTCGGAGCATCTGGGCTCTCCGGGCTCTCGGGCTCCGTCGTGGCGTTCTCTGCCGCGAGGAAGTCCACGATCGCCAGGGCGAACAGCAGTGCCAGCGCCAGGCCCACCACCACCCAGCCCGTGGGACGGTTCCACAGCAGGTAGGCGAGGACGGCCGCGGCCACCAGTACCCAGGTCAGCCACCGGCGGTGGCGGTGCGTGAACTGCCCCACCGGACCCGTACGCAGCCCCAGCCGACCGGCCGTGGCGCGGGCGGCGCCGAGGCCCGCGTGCCACAGCCGTCGTACGGCGCTCGCGTACCGGCCCGGTCCGGTCAGCCATGCGGCCAGGGCGACGACCACGCCCAGCGCCACCACCATCCGCACCGTCGTACGCAGGAAACGGGTCAGCGTGTCGTACACGGCGCCGGCGGCGGGACGCGAGACGCCGGCCGGCAGGGCATCGAGGTAGAAGGGGCGGAACACGGTCAGGGCGATGCCCAGCAGAAGCGTGGTCACGGCGACGCCGAGCGCGCCCGCGACCAGCGCGCGGCGGCGCCGGGCGGCGAGCAGCACGCCCGCGGCGACCAGCAGGACCGCGATGACGGGCAGCCAGTTCCCGGCCAGTTGCAGCAGCCGGAGGGAGGTCCTGGCCCGGCCGATGTCGTCCGAGTGGGCGACCGTGAAGTCGGTGTGGACCGCGGGGATCTTCTGCGCGACCGTCAGTCCGGAGTCGACGAGACGCTTCTTGACCTGGTCGATCACCGGGGCGAGGTCGATGGTCACGGTGTTGTCCTGGAGCTGCACCGCGCCGCCGCCATGGCCGGTCAGGGCCTTCTCGACGGTGGCGTGGATCCTGCGGTTGGCGTCGATCCAGAAGGTCTGGAAGGCCCGCGAGGCCAGCACGTCCTCCGCCTTGTCGTGCACGAAGGAGCGGACGGCGCCCTCCAGGGCCCCGCCCAGACCGCCGAGGGCCTGCCGCAGCCGGGGGCGGTCGGCCGGTGCGACGTCCTCCAGCAGGGCGTTGAGGTCGAGGTGGGTCATCAGGGCGTCGGTGATGCGGGTGGCGGCGGCCGACCGGACGGCGGGCTCGGCGGCGAGCGGGGCGACCGTGTCGACGTAGCGGTCGGTGTCCCCGACGGTGGTGGCACTCCACGCGGCCAGTACACCGAGGGGAGCCAGCGCACAGCCCACGACGACGAGCAGTACGGCGAGGAAGGAGCGCACCCGGTGCAAACGGGGGCGTGTCCCGCGCTCGGCCTCCAACGCGGCCACCCGCGCCCGCAGTTGAGCGAGTTCGTCCGCGTCCGGGACAGGCCGGTCCGGCATGACGGTCTCCCTGGTACCTGGTCCCTGGTTACGGCCGCTCCTCACAGCACAACCGCCACCACATCCCCGGTCGACCCCAGCGCCCCCATACGAGTGACCCGCACCCCGCACCTCCGGTCCCCGCACCTCCGGTCCCCGCGCCTCCGGTCTCCGCGCCTTCGGCCCCCGCTCCTACGGTCCCCCGGCCGCACCCCGCAGCCCACGGCCCACGGCCCACGGCATGGCGGCCACCGCCCCTCAGCTCTCGATCTCCTCCTCCGGGACGGCTGCACGTAGAGCGCATGCAGCGGGGCGGTGCCGTGGGCGTCCGCGACGGCCTCGACGACGGGGTAGGTCAGTACCTCGGCGCCGAGCCGCCCGCCCGTGGGCACCAGGACGCGGGGCAATACCCTCGCTGCTGGGCGGTATTGATTCGAGACGGGAGGCGTTTCATGGTGGAAGCGAGCGGGCTGCTGGGCGTGGCGGTCGTGGCCCTCGGCATGGTGCTCACCCCGGGACCCAACATGGTCTACCTCGTCTCCCGCAGCATCACCCAGGGCAGACGCGCCGGACTGATCTCCCTCGGCGGCGTGGCGCTCGGCTTCCTGGCCTACCTGCTCGCCGCGAACCTGGGGCTGTCGGTGGTCTTCGTCGCCGTACCCGAGCTGTACGCCGCGGTGAAGCTGGCCGGTGCCTGCTATCTCGCCTACCTCGCCTGGAACGCGCTCAGGCCCGGCGGCCTCTCCGTCTTCACGCCGCGGGACGTGCCCCCCGACTCGCCGCGCAGGCTGTTCACGATGGGCCTGATGACGAATCTGCTCAACCCCAAGATCGCCATCATGTACCTGTCGCTGATCCCGCAGTTCGTCGACCTCGGCCGGGGGCACGTGCTCCTCCAGGGCCTCGTCCTCGGCTCGGTGCAGATCGTGGTCAGTGTCGCGGTCAACCTCGGGATCGTCCTCGCCGCCGGCACGATCGCCGTCTTCCTCGCCCGCCGCCCGTCCTGGCTCAAGGCGCAGCGCTATCTGATGGGCACGGTCCTCGGCGGTCTCGCCGTCTCGCTCGCCCTCGACTCCCCCAACGCCGCGCACACGGGTGCACGATGACGGGTCGTCACCGGTCGGTGCGGTGCGGGCGCGTGCCCTGCGGGTAAGTGATCGTCCCCCTCTGGCACCACCTGTCTCCTTCAGGCAGTCTTTCCCTCGTGGGGAGCGTTCCGATTCGGGGTGGACCAGGTGGCGCGCCCGCACCCATGGTGGTGTGCGGCGACGACGGGCTGGCGCACCGGCTGGCAGCCGAGCTGCGCGGGGTGCACGGCGCGCAGGTCACGCTCGTCGTACCGGCGGGCGCCGGCACCGCGCGGCCACCGGTCGTCGGGCGGGCCCGGGCCGCGTCGGCGGCGCTACTGGACCGGGTGAACGCGGCCGTCGGCCGGGCCGCGGGCAACGGCACCGTGCTCGGCGGCACCGTGCTCGGCGGCCTCGGCAACACCGGCTCCGGCGGTGAACCCGGGCGCACCGAACGGGTGTTGGAGACGGCCGAACCGACCGAGGCGGTGCTCGCCGAGGCGGGCGTGGAGCGCGCCGCCGCGCTGGCCCTCGTGTACGACGACGACGAGACCAACATCCGGGCCGCGCTCACCGCCCGCCGACTCAACCCGCGGCTGCGGCTCGTCCTGCGCCTCTACAACCGGCGGCTCGGCCAGCACATCGAGGAACTCCTCGACCAGGCCGCCGCGTTGGCGACCGGAGACGACTCCGGCTCCTCCGGTGACGCGTCGACGACCGTGCTGTCCGACGCCGACACGGCCGCCCCGGCGCTGGTCGCCACCGTGGTCGCCGGCACCAGCAAGGTCGTCCAGACGGACGGGTTGCTGCTGCGCGCGGTGGAACGGCCGCCGCCCGCACCGGGGGTGGTCGCCGACCCCGGGCTGTGCACGCTGGCGCTGCTGTCGGCGACCAGCAGCGACCCGGACGGCGCGGACGGCTCCGAGGGCAGCGGGGAGCGCGGGCCGAGGCTGCTGCCCGACGAGGCGGAGGTGGCGGCCGCCGCGGGCCGCGGGGCCGTCGTGCTGGAGCAGGTGTCGTACGCCGCCGGGTCGCCGCTGCCGGCCGGCCGCACCGGGGTCGTACCGCCGTTCGCCTCGCTGTTCTCGCGGCGGCTGCGGTGGTCGCTGGCCGGGCTCGTGGGGTGCGTGCTCGCGCTGGCCGTGGCGCTGTGGCTGGTGACCGGGATCCATCCGCTGGGCGCGTTCTATCTGACGCTGCTCGACCTGTTCGCGATCGACGAACCGGCCCTGGGCAAACCGCTGGGCCGACAGATCCTGCAACTGCTGTCCGGGCTGGTCGGGTTGCTGCTGCTGCCGGTGCTGCTGGCGGCGGTGCTGGAGGCGCTCGGCACCTTCCGGACCGCGTCCACGCTGCGCAAGCCGCCGCGCGGGCTCGGCGGGCACGTGGTGCTGCTCGGGCTGGGGAAGATCGGCACCCGGGTGCTGACCCGGCTGCGGGAGCTGCACATCCCGGTGGTGTGCGTGGAGGCCGATGCGGACGCGCGCGGCCTCGCCACCGCACGACGGCTGCGGGTGCCGGTGGTGCTCGGGGACGTGACGCAGGAGGGCGTACTGGAGGCCGCCAAGATCCACCGGGCGCATGCGCTGCTCGCGGTGACCAGTGCGGACACCACGAACCTGGAGGCCGTGCTGTACGCCCGGTCCGTCCGCCCGGACCTGCGGGTGCTGCTGCGGCTGTACGACGACGACTTCGCGACCGCCGTCTACCGGACCCTGCGGGCCGCGCATCCGCGGGCGCTCACCCGTAGCCGCAGCGTCACCCACCTGGCCGCGCCCGCCTTCGCCGGGGCGATGTTCGGCCGGCAGATCCTGGGCGCGATCCCCGTGGAGCGGCGGGTGCTGCTGTTCGCCGCCGTGGAGGTCGACGCGCATCCGCAGTTGGAGGGGCGCAGCGTGGCCGATGCCTTCCGGGCCGGGGCCTGGCGGGTGCTGGCGCTGGAGGGGCAGCAGCAGCCGTCCCCCGACCATGTGCTGCGCGCCGGCGACCGGGTGGTACTGGCGGCTACGCGCCGGGGTCTGGCAGAACTACTGGGCCGCCACCGCGCCCCCCAGCCCGCACCCCCCGACTCCGACTGACCAAGCCATCCGACCCGCACACGTGGCCGAGCCACCTCGCACCCCCCGACTCCGACTGACTGAGCCATCCGACCCGAACCGAGCCCTCACCTGACCGGGCCAGCCCGCACCACCGGCCGAGCCGGCCCCGGGCGGCCGAGCCGCCCCACGCCCATCAAGCGCCCACCGCAACCGACCGAGCGCCCACCCAGGCTGGCCGCGCCACCTGCCCCAGCCCCAACCGACCGACCGAGCCGCCCCTGACCAACCGGGCCTCGGCCGCCACCACCCCACCCGGACCAGCCCGGACCAGCCCCGCCCGACCGACCACGGCCGACAGCGGTCGGCAGTGGCTGGCAGTGGCCGACCGGCCCGGTTACTTCGGCAGGTGGCGTTCCGCGAAGTCCATTTCCAGGCGGACCTGCTTGATCCGTTCGTCGACCACCAGGGAGCCGTGGCCCGCGTCGTAGCGGTACACCTCGTGGACCGCGCCGCGGGATTCGAGCCGCTTGACGTAGTTGTCGATCTGACGGATGGGGCAGCGCGGGTCGTTGACCCCCGCGGAGATGTAGACGGGGGCCTTGACCGCGTCGACATAGGTGAGGGGGGACGAGGCCCGGAAGCGGTCGGGGACCTCCTCGGGGGTGCCGCCCAGCAGTGTGCGGTCCATGGCCTTCAGCGCCTCCATCTCGTCCTGGTACGCCGTCACGTAGTCGGCTACGGGGACCACGGCGATGCCCACCGTCCAGGCGTCCGGCTGGGTGCCGAGGCCGAGGAGGGTGAGATAGCCGCCCCAGGAGGCGCCGGTGAGGACGAGTCGGGCGGGGTCGGCCAGGCCCGAGGACACCGCCCAGTCACGGACCGCGGCCACGTCCTCCAGCTCGATCAGGCCCACCCGGTGCTTCAGCGCGTCCGTCCAGGCCCGGCCGTAGCCCGTCGAGCCGCGGTAGTTGATCCGCACCACCGCATAGCCGTGGTCCACCCAGGCCGCCGGGCCCGCGGCGAAGGAGTCGCTGTCGTGCCAGGTCGGGCCGCCGTGCAGGTCGAAGACCGTGGGGAGGGGGCCACTCGCCCCGGCCGGCTTCTGGATCAGCGCGTGGATGCGGCCGCCGGGACCGGTCACCCACGCGTCCTCCACCGCGACCGAGGACGGGCACTTCATCCCGGGCGGGTCCAGGACCACCCGGCCCGTCGTCGAACGCACCGCGGGCGGCTCGGCGGCCGAGGACCACAGGAACTCCACGCTGCCGTCGGGCCGGGCCGTCGCGCCGGAGACCGAACCCGGCGGGGTCGGGATGCTCGTCAGCTCGCGGCTCGTCAGGTCGTAGCAGAACAGCTCGCTGCGCGCCTCGAAGCTGTGCGCGACGAGCAGGGCGGCGCCGTCCGGATACCAGTCCGCGCTCACATCACCGGGGAGGTCCAGGGCCAGCTCGGTCTCCTCGCCCGACGTCACGTCCCAGACCAGGGGCTCCCAGCGGCCCCGTCTCTGGTGGCCGATGAGCAGCCGGGTGTCGCCGTCGACCGGCGCGAAGCCCAGCACCTCAAGGCCCAGCTCCCGCGTGCCGCCCCTGCTGTCGTCGAGTTCGGCGACGGTCGTGCCGTCCGGGCGCAGGACGCGCAGCGCGGAATGCATCGCATCGCCGTGCTCGGTGTGCTCGATCGCGATCAGCGAAGCGTCGTGGGAGAGGTCGCCGACGCCCGCCGACTCACGGTGGCGGTACAGCTCGAACGGCTCATCGCCCTCGCGGGCCACATGGATCGTCGTACCCTCCTCGTCCGTCGAGCGGCCGACGATCGCCGTGCGGCCGTCCCGGGCGAGGGCGAGTCCGGCCGGGTAGGAGGGTGCGAGGCCCGGCATGGCCGGCTCGTCCGCGCCGCCCGTGAACGGCTGCCGACGCCACACACCGAACTCGTCGCCGTCCTTGTCGTCGAACCACCAGATCCACGCGCCGTCCGGGGAGAGCAGCCCGTCCGTCGTGCCGTTCGGCCGGGCCGTCGCCTGGCGCTGCGCTCCCGTGGCGCGGTCCCACGCGTACAGCTCGTATGTCCCCGTCGCGTTCGACACGAACAGGGAGTGGTCGGGTGCGTCCTCCGCCCAGTCCGGCAGCGACACCCGCGGCGCGCGGAAGCGCTTCTCCCAGTCCGGCATGCCGCTCTCACTCTTGGCCCCAGTCATGGCCCCATAGTGCCCGTTCCCACCGACCGTACGCTGCCGAGTCCCCCAGCCTGTGGACAACCAGCCCGTGGACAACCAGCCTGTGGACAACGTCCTCGCCCGACGGCGCCCCGGCGAGACCACGGCGGCGGCCCGTAGCCGGTTGGACACGCCGGCCCGTGCCCGCGTCCTCTCGGAGAAGATCAGTTCCCGCGTGAAGGGACGGCCGGAACTGGACGGCATCCGGCTGACGGGCCCGGCATGAGTCGGGGGCCTGCCTACGGCTATGGATCAGTGAGCCCGTGCCGTGCGCCAGAGTCTTGGCGTCCGGAGCGTGGTGTCAGACGGTGACCTCAGACTGGGCCGGAACCGGCACGCGAACGCCCGTGAGGGCTTCCGCGCGGGCATGGAGGCGGGGAGCAAGCTCGGGGTACCAGCCACGGGCCACGGCCTGGAGCATCTCCGCCAGCGCCGCAAGTTCCCCGATGCGTCCGGCTGATGTGTCGAGGATCGCCGCGAACTCCTCGCGGATGCGGGCTGCGACCGCCGGAACGAGGAGACTGTTCACGTAGAGGAGGCCCGCGTCGTAGCCGAAGGGCACCAGCCCCCACCGCTCCCAGTCCAACAGGCACAGGGGTGCGCCGGTGAGGTTGCCCCAGTGCAGATCACCATGACCGGTCACCCGCTCCACCTTGGCGGGGGCCGGAATGCCGAGGAACTGTGGGAAGGCTCGTTCGATCCACCCGTCCCGAACGGTCGTCTTCACTCCCTCCGCCTCAGCGAGCAGGACAAGGGCTTGGCGAAGGTCCGTCCACCATGCATCCGGCAACCCCGGGTCGTGGTCGATGTCGGCTCGGTCCGGAGACACCACGGGTTGCGTGAGGTAGTCGAGGACTTCGGCCTGGAAAGCCCACTCCCCGTCAGTCCAGTCATGCACTGCGTAGAGGTGGGGGCGAGGGACGCCGTCAGGCACCAGCTCAGAGGCCCCGACGATGCCCTCCCCCTGCTTCCTGCCCGCGTTTCTCCTTGCCGTCCGGCTCACCCGTAGCCACCGGTCCCCCGCTCGGCGTCCGAGGGTGACGCCAAGGAAGCCCCATGCCAGCGGCCCCGTGCAGGTGAGGCCCAGAGCCTTGGCCGCCCGGTCGTGGGCGGCCTCCATCAGGGCCTGTACCTCCTCATTCAGAGGCGAGTTCATCCGTTACCTTCCTGAGTTCCTGGGCCGTCAGAGGCGCAGCCAGAGCCTTGGCCACATCGTCCCAGTGCTTGCGGGTGCTCGCGGAAGTCAGGACGACATCGAGGCCGGGGCACGAGCCGGCGGTCAGCAGGGCAGCGGCTGCGGCTGACAGGCCGGGGCGGATGAGCTTCACCAGTTCGGGTGTCATGGCATCGAGGAGTTCGCCCCCGTGCAGGGGAGCCGAGCCGAACGTGATCAGCCCTGCGTCCTTCGCCTGCACCAGCGGTCCACCGCCGTCGAGTGCCTGCCTGATCACGTCATCCATGACCAGGCTGACGGGCACCTGCAAGCCCATGAAGTGATGTCCGGCGGAGCCTGCCGCCTGCCGGGCGAGCGCGAGCAACTCGGGAACATTGAAGGCTCCGGAGCCCATGCCCGACCATGTGGCGACGCCGTATCCGCCGATCCTGCCCGCGTGGGCAAACTCTTCCAGCGCTGCGAAGGCTTCCCGCACCCGTCCGAGGAGAGCGGCACGGTCACGGCCGTGTGCGTGGTGCTCCGGGTTGTGCACGAAGACCATGTCCACGCGGCCGAGCGCGGCCAACGAACGCTCCGTCTGCCAGCGGACGAAGCCCCGTTCAAGGCTGTGCCCACCGGCCGCCTCGCCCTGGGTGAGCACGCCGTCAGCCAGAGCGCTGCACCCTTGTGCCACAGTGAAAAACCCCGTCTTCGTGGCTACTCGAACGGTCGGGTACTCGCTCAGGAGCGGGCTCAACTCCTCATGCGCCCGGCCACAGGCGTAGTTGGGTGCCGTGTCCACCCACGGGCTACCGGCGGCCAGGGCAGTGCGTGCCGCCTGACTGACGGCACGCACGCGGTATGTCCCAAGGGAGAGCGCGGCAGTCACAGCGCGGTCCCCACGACTGCGACGGCATGACCTTCGATGAGGGCGGAGACCAGTTCGGCCACGTCCTTGACTTCCAGTCCGGCGGAGGCGGCCATCTCGCCCAGTGAGGTCGGCCGGTTGGTAAGCAGCGTGCCCAGCACGGGCGTTGCGGACTCGGCGAAATCCCACGCAGTACCGGCCGCCGGGAAGGTGACCGTGTTCTGCGCCGGGTTCACCGTCAGGCGGCCCCTCGGTGCGGTGAGCTTGACCGTGATCTCCGATCGTGCCGGGAGTCCGTCCACGTACGGGAGCGAGGGAATCGCGTGGCCCAGGTCGGTTGTGTCGATCGACTCCCCCCACCGCTCCACGAGGCGCGGGTCCGTCATCATGTCGGCCACCTCACGGCGTATGGCGTCGATGAAGTCCGACTGTTGCGCCGGCGAGCCGAAGCGCGGAACGTCCCTGCGGAGCGCGAGAGATGCCCGGAGCTGATCCACAACCCAGAGCATCAGGTCAGCACCTGTGTGCGGGACCATGCCGAACGTCAGGTGCAGGGATTCCGTCCCCTGGTCGGCGGTGACCGCGTGCCACCAACCGCGCGGCAGGTAGAGCACGTCACCCGGGGACAGAACGAGGTTCGCTACCGGGTCGCCCGCCGGTTCCTCTGGCGGCTCCACGTCCCGGAAGGTGGGCGCCTCACGGGTCATCCCCCACAGGCGCCACCGCTTCGATCCGTGCAACTGGACCACGATCACGTCATGGTCATCCCAGTGCCGGCCGAACCCTTCTCGCTCCGTCCACGAGGCGTACACGTTGGTCTGAACGGGAGTTCCGAGGAAGCGTTCCAACTCCTCGGCGGCCACGCCTACGGGCGGGTGGATCTTCTCCACCGCATCGAGAACCAGCGACGCCCCGTCTCTGAGCTGCGCGTGGAAGTCGGACGGTTGGATGCGAGACCAGGTGACCGCTCGGCGGTTCGTGGTCGGGATCGCGTAGCGGTGGAGCGGCACCATCTCACCGTCAGCCGACAGGCGCAGTCGGGGCGGCTCCAGCCGCTGTGTGGCGATAATCAGGTTCAGGTCGTCCCAGGAAAAGAGCCCCGCCGTGTCGGCGGCGCTGGGGAAGTGTGCGTAGGAGCGGTGGTACGTCTGGGCGAGGAACCTGTCCCCGCCCAGACGCCCCGCCCACGAGGCTGCATCAAGCACCGTGGGCGCTCCCGTCAGTCGTTGCCGTCGGAACGGCCACTGCTGACGTCAGACTCCTGCTCGGCACGCGTGCGCGCGGCCACGATCTTCCGCTTCGCGACAAGCAGGCCACCCCCCTCGGGGGCTACCGAACCGGTGTTCTCTTCCACCATCGGACTACCTCTCTTCTCGGGAACTCCCACCGGGAATCCGGCAGGAAGCAAAGGGCGACAGCGGCGAGTGCGGCGGTTGCCGGACCGCAAGGGGCATCACGCCGACCTCGGCAGCAACAGGCGCTCCGTGCACCGAGGACAGCCGCACGGCGGGTACTTGGTCGGTGAACCCAAGATCACTGCGTTGCGCGGGTTCACCTTCACCGTGCGTACCGGGCCGTACGTCAGGCCGCCGTCGTACGACACCCGCAGAGTCATGCGCCCGGTCATGAGCGCACACCACCATCAAGGTCGAACGTCTGCCGGTCTTTAGCCCCCGACCCACGCCGTAGCGCACCCGCTCTTCGTTTCGCTCGGTCGCTGTCATGGGGGAAATCATTGGCCCAGAAAGCGGCGGCTGTGTAGTTCTTTTCCGTCATGGACTAAAGATCATGAACGGCAGGCAGTAGCCCACTCCGTCAGCAAGGCTCGTGCTTCGCCCGCGAACAGCGCATAACCCTCCAGCGTGGCGAACAGCTCCAAATGCATTTCGATGTCGCGCGGATCTCTCAGGATCACGACACCGGTGGTGTTCTCCACAGTGGCCAGGGTGTTGTCGTAGACGGTGAAGGTGTCCATCGGAGCCGTGGGCTTGCATCCCGCAATTGGGATGACACCGAGCTTCACATTCGGCAGGTGAGTCAACGAGGCCAGTCGGTCAATCTGCATCGCCATCGCGGCCGGGGGCAGGAGTGGCCACCTCACGGCCTGTTCGGTGAGGATAAAGGTGAACCGCTTCTTCATGTCGTAAAGGACCTCTTGCCGTTCCAGTTTCCTCGCAATCGTCTTGGTGACATCTGCCGGGGAATGAGCCAGGCCGGCCCGAATATACTCGGGCGTGGACAGGAGTCCGGTAATCATCGATAGCAGGAAGAAACGGAACTCCGTAGACGAGGGTTCCAGGGCGGCAAGTTCGGTCTGCTTCTTCTCCAAGCCCCTCCGGCGCAGCGAGCGCAGATCCTGCCATTCGGTGTTGGCGCGCCTCGCGAGGGCAACGACCTCTTCGATGACCTCGGGCGGAGCGACGACGGCCCGGAGGATTCTCTCCAGGTCGAGCAGGCCCGGTTGGGCTTTTCCGTTCTCGATCCGACTGACCTTCGATTGGGACATATTGCAACGCCGAGCAAGCCGGTCCCCAGTGAGGCCGGCTTGCTTGCGTAGTTCTTTCAGCAGGGCAGCAAGTTCCTGTTTCGGCTGCCCAAGCTGTTCAGGGTCGAACGTCACCCGCTGCTCACGTACTCCAGGAACGGCACGGATTCGGCAATGGCAATCCGCTTCCATCGCCGGTACGGCTCCGGGTCACCCTCGTACAGTTCCCGGTTGATCTGCGTTCCGTCTGCCCGGTAGTTCATCAGGACCACCTTGGACTCGTCGAACATCCAGAAATCCTGGTCCGGCAGCTCCGGATTCTCCCGGTCTGTGAGGTCCAAAATTCGGATGCCCTCACCCGCTTTTACATGGTGCCGGTAATAGCACTCGAACTCGAACCGGAGGTAGTCCGAGAGTGGGCGAGTCACGACGTGCACCCTACCTACGCTCTTACCTTCGGAATTCCACTGTCGAACCTCGTCCATCCAGACCGAGGTGTAATCGTCCGGCGACTTCTCACCGGCGAGGAAGCGCTTCAGCTTCTCCGCTTCCTGGGGCATGGTGTAGACGGGCAGCGTCTCCAGCCGCCACGCCTCACGCTCCATGGAATCGAAGCAGTCGTTCCACGCGTCACCATCCAAGTGCACGAAATGCCTCCCTGAGAACCGACTCCGGGATTTCCACGAGCCCTTCCCCGGTGGGCGGGGCGAAGGCATCGGACACGTCGCCCTGCACGACGAACGATCCCGTGGCGGTGCGGTACACGTTCGGGCAGTCCTTCTCTCCGCACTCGCCGTTGCCGTTGCCCGTGAGCCGGGTGAGTGCCGAACGCTCGGACATGCCAAACCCCCTTGCTCTGGCCCCGATGGGGCCGCCTGACCACCGACGTTAGAGGGGGCGGAGCGCAGCATCTATGCATGAACGCGACTATGCGTGTTCTCGCATAAGCCCGTGCGGTCAGAGAGGCACACCCGAGGGGAGGGAGCCGGAGCAGTTGAGTGCCGGGGCTGGCTGAGGGACCCCCTCCTACCTGCTCAGGCTGGACACGTTCCCGACTACCGGCACAATCGATCGCCGTCCTTGTCGTCGCAGCGACACCCGCGGCGCGCGGAAGCGCTTCTCCCAGTCCGGCATGCCGCTCTCACTCTTGGCCCCAGTCATGGCCCCATAGTGCCCGTTCCCACCGACCGTACGCTGCCGAGTCCCCCAGCCTGTGGACAACCAGCCCGTGGACAACCAGCCTGTGGACAACCAGCCTGTGGACAACGTCCTCGCCCGACGGCGCCCCGGCGGCCGAGGTCACGGCGGCAGCCCGTACCGTGGGGGCGTGTACCGGTTTCTGCTGACACCCCGCTGGTGGGGCATCAACGTCTTCGTACTGCTCGCAATCCCGTTCTGCATCTTCATGGGAGCGTGGCAGCTGAGCCGGTTCGAGGACCGGGTGCAGGACCACCATGACGCGACCGAACAGGCCGCCGCGAGCAGAACGGAGCCAGCACGCCCGCTGGCCGAACTGCTGCCCGTCGACAAGGCCACGTCCGGCAAGCGGGCCACCGCGACCGGCCGCTACGGAGA
This sequence comes from Streptomyces sp. NPDC004752, assembly GCF_053601275.1. Taxonomy (NCBI): domain Bacteria; kingdom Bacillati; phylum Actinomycetota; class Actinomycetes; order Kitasatosporales; family Streptomycetaceae; genus Streptomyces; species Streptomyces sp. NPDC004752. The sequence continues at coordinate 50,859 of NZ_JBSGBN010000032.1, forward strand.
GCAACTCCTCGTGCCCGACCGGAAGCTGGACGGCAGGAGCGGCTCCTACGTGCTGACGCTGCTGCGCACCGACTCAGGCAAGGCGCTGCCCGTGGTGCGCGGCTGGCTGCCCGGCGCCGCGGACCCGGCGAAGGCGCCCGCCCCGCCGACCGGCGAGGTCACGGTCACCGGTGCGCTACAGGCGTCCGAGACGCCGGGCGACAACGGGGTCAGCGCCGAGAGCGGACTGCCGTCGGGGCAGACGGCGGCGATCAGTTCGGCATCCCTGGTGAACCTGGTGCCGTACCGGGTGTACGACGGGTGGATCACGCTCGACCGGGGCGACTCGGGGATGAAGACGGTGCCCGCGTCGGCGCCCGCCGGCTCGGGCCTGGACCTGAAGGCGTTCCAGAATCTCGGCTACACCGGTGAGTGGTTCGTCTTCGCGGGTTTCGTGGTCTTCATGTGGTTCCGGCTGCTGCGCCGTGAGGCGGAGTTCGCCCAGGACGCGGAGCTTGGCCTGGTGCCGGACGAGGAGCAGGTCCCGAGCCCGTCCGGGGTCTGATCCGCCGGTCGACCAGACGGATCTCGGCCCCGGCCGAGAGTTCCGGCAGGTCCACCAGCCTGGTCCGCCGGACCCCGGCCGATCTGGTGCGTCAAACCCCGGCCGATCTGGTGCGTCAAACCCCGGCAAGACCGGTCCGCCGGACCCCGGTCGCCCCCGCCCCGGGGTCATGTCCCCGCCAGCACTCCGGTCCAGTAGACCGTTCCCGCGCACGCGCCGGGCACCGTCGTGAAGACGGTCGGCGCGCCCGCCTGGGCGGTGTGCGTCACCTGGACGCTGCCGTCGGTCGTGCCGTCCTCGGTGAGCAGCTGCGTACTGGTGCCGGGCGTGTCGCCGGTGGACGTGCCGCCGGTGGTGCCCGGGTCCTGGCTGGGGCTCGGGTCGGCGCTGGGCCCGCCGGTCTCGGTGCCACCGGTGCCGCCGCCCGTGGGGCAGGGCTCCGAGGGCACGAAGGCGAACTTCTCCTCGTAGGCGCTGCCGGGCGGCAGGAGCAGGCTCGTGGTCTCCTGGGACGGGGCGGGCAGGCCGGCCGCGGCGTCACCGGCGACATGCCGGACCGCACTGATCTTGGCCGGGTCCGCCGCGCCCTGGGCGAGGGCGCTCACGGTGCCCGCGCCGTCGACGCTGCAACTGGTGCCGGAGACGTTGGTGACCCGGAACGAGCCGTAGACGACGCCCGTGGTGTCGGGCGCGTCGACGGTGCCGGTGCCCAGGCCCAGCTGGGTCGCCGTGCACACCGGGGCGGCGGGGCGTGTGCTGGGCGAGGGATCGATGCCGCCGGTCGAGCCGCCGCCGGTGCTGTGCTCCTTGCCCGGGTCCTTGTCCTTCTTGCCGCCCTTGTCGTGGTCGGTGGTCTTGCCGCTCTCGTCGTGGGCGCTGCTGCTGACCCCGCCGTCCGGGCTCTTGCCCTCGCCCACACCGCCCTGGGCCTGCGATGCCTGGCCGGCGATGGAGGTGTTGGGGTCGGTGCCGCCGGAGCCGGAGACATGCACGAAGGCCGGAACGGCGGTGCCGACGAAGAGCACCGCGGCCGCCAGGCCGACCGCCGCGTGCCGCTTGCGGGCCCGCCGGGCGGGCACCGCGCGCCGCAGGTGGTCCAGTGTGCCGTCGCGCGGTTCGAGGTCCTGGACCGCCGCGTGCAGCATCCGGCCCAGGTCCAGGTCCAGTTCGTCCCGGTCGAGCGCGTCGAGCCCGTCGGACCTCTCCGGGCTCTCGGACTTCTCCGGGCTCTCGGCGCTCTCGGGCCGCTCGGGGCCCTGGTCGTCGGGGGGGCCGTGGTTCACAGTTCCGTTCCCAGCGTGCGATTGCGGGTGCTCTTGCTCGTGCCGCTGTGGCGGCTCGTGCCCGGCGCGGGGCTCCGGACGATCCTGGGAGTCGGCTGACTCGGGGCGGCCGCTCATGTGGTCGCCTCCATGGCCAGTCGCAGCGCCGCGATGCCGCGGGAGCCGTACGCCTTCACCGAGCCCAGCGAGATGCCGAGGGTCTCGGCGACCTGGGCCTCGGTCATGTCCGCGAAGTAACGCAGGACCAGGACCTCGCGCTGGCGGCGCTGCAACCCCTTCATCGCGTTGATCAGGGAGTCGCGCTCCAGCTGGTCGTACGCGCCCTCCTCCGCGCTCGCCATGTCGGGCATCGGCTTGGAGAGCAGCTTCAGACCGAGGATGCGGCGGCGCAGCGCGGAGCGGGACAGGTTGACGACCGTCTGGCGCAGATAGGCGAGCGTCTTGTCCGGGTCCCGGACGCGTTTGCGGGCCGAGTGGACGCGGATGAACGCCTCCTGGACGACGTCCTCGCAGGAGGCGGTGTCGTCGAGGAGGAGCGCGGCGAGGCCGAGCAGCGAGCGGTAGTGCGCCCGGTAGGTCTCGGTGAGGTGGTCGACGGTCGTGCCGGCCGCCGCGGTCTCCTCGACGCCGTCACCGCCGTCACGCTGGCCGGGGATGCGGGCGGGCCGCGCTGCGGGCATGGGCGCGATCACCGGCATGCCGCCGGGCGCGCCGGATACGCGGGGACGCGGCGCCGCGGGGCGGGGCCGCAGGGTCGTGCCGCGCACCGCGCTACTGAAGTCGAGAACCTCTGCCACGCCAGTTGGACACGCTTCCCCCCGAAGGGGTTGTACGTACCGGACGGTACTTTCGCGTCAGACGACGTGGCCGACGACACCTCCGCGTCGGACGACGTGGCCGACAACGTCTCCGCGTCGGACGACGTGGCCGACGACGTCCTTGCGTCGCACCGCACGCCTGACGGCGCCTTCGCGCCGGACCGCACACCCGACGATGACCCATATGCCGTCATGCGCCCCGCTCTTCCCCTATGTCCCATATGAACGAGCGTCCCCACGCCCTGATCACGGCGTCCCCACGCCTGGATCATCGCGCCCCCACGCCCCTTCGGGGCGCGCACAACGCCCCGAAGGGCGACCGCAAAGACGCTCCCCGCCCTGCGCGCGGTTGCGAAAGGCGGGGAGGAGAATTTTCGGACGCCGGGGGCATCCAGTTCAAGTGGTCCGGACCATGCTTCTGGCCACACTCCTGCGCAGATCCGACAAATGGAACCGCTCTCGGCCGACGTATTTCCGGCGCCCGGCGGCGGTCACGAAAACTCCGCCGCCACCAGCTCCGCGATCTGCGCGGTGTTGAGCGCCGCGCCTTTGCGCAGATTGTCGCCGCAGACGAAGAGTTCGAGCGCCGTCGGGTCGTCCAGCGTCCGTCGCACCCGGCCCACCCAGGTCGGATCGGTGCCCACCACATCGGCGGGGGTGGGGAACTCACCGGCGGCCGGATTGTCGAACAGCACGACGCCCGGCGCCGTGGCGAGGATCTCCCGGGCGCCGTCCACGGTGGCCTCGCCCTGGAAGCGGGCATGCACGGTCAGCGAGTGCGAGGTGACCACGGGCACCCGCACACAGGTCACGGCGACCGGCAGCCTCGGCAGTCCGAGGATCTTGCGGGACTCGTCCCGCACCTTCATCTCCTCCGACGACCAGCCGTCCTCGCGCAGCGACCCGGCCCAGGGCACCACGTTCAGCGCGACCGGCTCCGGGAACGGCCCGGTGCTGTCCCCCACGGCCCGCCGCACATCACCGGGGCTGGTCCCCAGCTCCGTGCCCGCGACCAGGGACAGCTGGGCCCGCAGCGTCTCCACGCCGGCCCGGCCCGCCCCGCTCACCGCCTGGTAGGACGACACCACCAGCTCGCGCAGCCCGAACTCGGCGTGCAGCGCGCCCAGGGCGACGATCATCGACAGGGTGGTGCAGTTGGGGTTGGCGACTATGCCGCGCGGGCGGACCCGGGCCGTGTGCGGATTGACCTCGGGCACCACCAGGGGCACGTCCGGGTGCATCCGGAAGGCACCGGAGTTGTCGACCACCACCACACCCTTGGCGGCGGCGATCGGCGCCCACTGGGCGGAGACCTCGTCCGGTACGTCGAACATGGCGACGTCGACGCCGTCGAAGACCTCCTCGGACAGGGCCAGCACCTCGACCTCCTCGCCGCGCACGGCCAGCTTGCGGCCGGCCGAGCGCGGCGAGGCGATCAGACGGATCTCGCCCCAGACATCCGCGCGCTGGGACAGGATCTGGAGCATGACCGTACCGACGGCTCCGGTCGCTCCCACGACCGCGAGCGTCGGGCGTACGGTCATCGGCCGGTGCCCCCGTAGACGACGGCCTCGTCGCTGTCGGAGTCCAGGCCGAAGGCGCTGTGCACGGCGCGGACCGCCTCGGGCACGTCGTCGGCACGGGTGACCACCGAGATACGGATCTCGGAGGTCGAGATCAGCTCGATGTTCACGCCCGCGTCGGACAGCGCCTCGAAGAACGCGGCGGTGACCCCGGGGTTGGTCTTCATACCGGCGCCGACCAGGGAGATCTTGCCGATCTGGTCGTCGTAGCGCAGGGAGTCGAAGCCGATGCCCGGACGGTTCTTCTCCAGGGCGTCGATGGCCCTGCGACCCTCGGTCTTCGGCAGCGTGAAGGAGATGTCCGTCAGGCCCGTGGAGGCGGCGGACACGTTCTGCACGACCATGTCGATGTTGATCGCGGCATCGGCGATCGTACGGAAGATGGAGGCCGCCTCACCTGGCTTGTCGGGCACACCGACAACCGTGATCTTGGCCTCGGAGGTGTCATGCGCGACACCCGAGATGATGGCCTGCTCCACCTTCTTGTCCCCTTGCTCGATCGACTCGCTGCTGACCCACGTGCCCTGGAGGCCGCTGAAGGAGGAGCGGACGTGGATCGGAATGTTGTATCGGCGGGCGTACTCCACACAGCGGTGGAGCAGCACCTTCGACCCGGACGAGGCCAGCTCCAGCATGTCCTCGAAGGAGATCCAGTCGATCTTCCGGGCCTTCTTCACCACGCGCGGGTCGGCGGTGAACACGCCGTCCACGTCGGTGTAGATCTCGCAGACCTCGGCGTCGAGCGCGGCGGCCAGCGCCACGGCCGTCGTGTCGGACCCACCGCGGCCGAGGGTGGTGATGTCCTTCTTGTCGGCGCTGACGCCCTGGAACCCGGCGACGATGGCGATGTTGCCCTCGTCCAGCGCCGTACGGATCCGGCCCGGGGTGACATCGATGATCCGGGCTTTGTTGTGGACCGAGTCGGTGATGACGCCTGCCTGGCTGCCGGTGAAGGACTGGGCCTCGTGGCCCAGGTTTTTGATCGCCATGGCCAGCAGGGCCATGGAGATACGCTCTCCGGCGGTCAGCAGCATGTCGAACTCACGCCCCGCAGGCATCGGGGATACCTGCTCGGCGAGATCGATCAGCTCGTCCGTCGTGTCGCCCATCGCGGAAACGACCACAACCACCTGGTTGCCGTTCTTCTTCGCTTCCACGATCCGCTTGGCGACGCGCTTGATGCCCTCGGCATCGGCTACGGAGGAGCCTCCGTACTTCTGCACGACAAGGCCCACGTGCGCTCCTCGCTCATTTTGTCGATTGCCCGCCCAGTCTAACGAGCGCCCGAAATTCCCTTACCGAGTGCCGCATGGTGAGATGTCCGGTCGTCGCGCCGAGCGCTGTCCGGTGAGTCCCTGCCCAAAGTCGCGCGACTGATGACTACGCGTTAACTTTCAACAACTTTTGGCTTCATTGAGCTTCGTCGGGCTTCGTTCGCGGCGCTTCCGGCGCGCTTCCGCTACCGCTCGCGCGGTCCCGGCGGGGCTACTTTCCCGAGCGCAGCCCCAGCGGCGTGGCGATCTCCTGCTGCATGACCCGGCCCGCCTCGAACTCCAGGGTCTCGTCGCCCATGCCCTGGTCGGTGTCGAGGCCGTCCAGCTCCTCCAGGGGCTGGTTGAGGCGGACGTGCGCGAGGACCGAGTGCAGGGCGCGCAGGGTCGCGGAGGCGGTGGAGCCCCAGTTGGAGAAGTAGGAGAACTGCCACCACCACAGCGCTTCCGTGGTGCGGCCCGCGCGGTAGTGCGCCATGCCGTGCCGCAGATCGGTGATGACGTCCGCGAGGTCGTCGGAGATACGGGCGGGCACCGGCGCGGTGCGCGGCTCGTAGGGGTCGAAGACCTCCGAGTAGACGTCCACCGGCTCCAGCAGCCGGGCGAGGTTCTCGCGCAGCCCGTCCACGTCCGGGTCCGGGCCCGTGTCGGTCTCGTAGCGCTCGTCCGGGACGATGTCCTCGTGCGCGCCGAGGCGCCCGCCGGCCAGCAGGAGCTGGGAGACCTCAAGGAGCAGGAAGGGGACCGCCGAGTCCGGCTCGTCGCCCCTCGCCACCTCGGTGACGGCCACCAGGAAGCTCTCCACCTGGTCCGCGATCTGGACCGCGAAGTCGTCCGGGTTCTGCGTCGTGGCGTGCAGCGTGGCGTCAGACATCTAGGAGTCGTCTCCCCTCGAAGGCGCGGCCGAGGGTGACCTCGTCCGCGTATTCCAGGTCGCCACCCACCGGGAGGCCGCTGGCCAGGCGGGTGACCTTCAGGCCCATGGGTTTGATCATGCGGGCGAGGTAGGTGGCCGTCGCCTCGCCTTCGAGATTGGGGTCCGTGGCCAGGATCAGCTCGGTGACGGCGCCGTCGGCCAGGCGAGCCAGGAGTTCCCGGATGCGCAGGTCGTCCGGGCCCACGCCCTCGATCGGGCTGATCGCGCCGCCGAGCACGTGGTACCGGCCGCGGAACTCACGCGTCCGCTCGATCGCCACCACGTCCTTCGGCTCCTCGACCACGCAGATGACCGAAAGATCCCGGCGAGTGTCCCGGCACACCGCGCACAGCTCTTCCTGCGCCACATTGCCGCAGGTCGCGCAGAAGCGGACCCTCGCCTTCACCTCCAGGAGCGCCTGGGCCAGCCGCCGTACGTCCGTCGGCTCCGACTGCAGGATGTGGAAGGCGATCCGCTGCGCGCTCTTGGGACCGACGCCGGGCAGCCGCCCCAGTTCGTCGATGAGGTCCTGGACCACGCCTTCGTACAACGGACTGCCCTTCCTGGAGTCTTTCCCGGTACGTACGGTAGATGGCTGCCGCCCGTCCTAGGAAGGCGGTGCGGATGTCGTGCCGGTGGCGAACGTCAGAACGGCAGACCCGGGATGCCGCTGCCACCGCCGAGGCCCTGGGCGAGCGGGCCCAGCTTCTGCTGCTGGAGCGTCTGCGCGTTCTCGTTGGCCGCGTGGACGGCGGCGACGATCAGGTCGGCGAGGGTCTCGGTGTCCTCCGGGTCGACCGCCTTGGGGTCGATCTTCAGCGCCCGCAGTTCGCCGGCGCCGGTCACGGTGGCCGTCACCAGGCCGCCGCCCGCCTGCCCGGCGATCTCCGTGTTCGCCAGCTCCTCCTGGGCCTTCGCCAGTTCCTGCTGCATCTTCTGGGCCTGCTGGAGCAACTGCTGCATATTGGGCTGGCCACCACCGGGAATCACGATCAGCTCCTGGTCCGGTCTCGTCTTCCTCCGTTGAGCATGAGCCTACGTGGTCCACGCGGCCCTCGCCCCACCACTCTTTCGAGTGAGAACGCCCTGACTCCTATACCTGATCAAGGCCCCCTTCCGGGCGGAAAAGTGATGAAAGCTCCGCCTTCGCCACCCATTGGGAGGTAGGAAGGACGCCGCGCGTCAGCATCCGCCGTCACACAGCGTGACCGTGTGACCGTTCGTGATCAGTAGGGAGTGTCGGTGGGTCAGCCGGAGATGCAGCCCGAGGGTCCGCCTCATCAGGACGGGCGGGGCGAGGGTGCGGCCGGGCTGCGGCCGGGCGACCTGACCGGCCGGGCCTTTCCGCTCGGGGACTGGGGGGAGCCGGCCGAGCGGCTCGACGAGCTGTACCGGTGGGTGGAGCGGGGGGCTCTGGAGACGGCGGCGTGGTATCTCACGGACCGGGTGTGGAAGCGGCGGGCCGCGCGGGGGCTGCGGACGGGGGCGGCGGCGGGCGCGGTGTGCGGGGCCGCGCTGCCCCTGCTGGATCTGACCGGAGTGGTCGCCGGGACGGCGCCCTGGGGGTATCTGGCCCTGATGCTCGCGGTGGCCTGCCTGGGGACCGACCGGTTCTTCGGGGTGACGTCCGGGTGGATGCGGGACGTGGCGACCGCGCAGGCGGTGCAACGGCGGCTTCAGGTGCTGCAGTTCGACTGGGCGTCGGAGAGTGTGCGCGAGGTGCTGGGACCAGCGGAGGGGACGGCCGGGGAGGCCGCCGACCGGTGCCTCGGGGTGCTGCGGCGTTTCTCGGAGGACATGACCGAACTGGTACGGGCGGAGACGGCGGACTGGATGGTGGAGTTCCGCGCGGGAACGGCCCCCCTCGGCCTCCAGACCGCCCTGGCCACCGGCCCGCGCCCCGACACCCCAGGCGCCCCGGGCCGCTTCCCCACGCCCCCCGGCACCCCCGCCCGCCCCAACATGCCCCGCCAACGCCCCCCGGAACCCCGCTGACAGCGCTCGTCGCGGGGGCGGAGAGTGCGCGTCGGCGTCCGCCGGAACCACGGTGAGCACGCATCGGCGGACACTCGGGTCGCGGTGCGCCCGCACCGCGTTCACATCCACATCCACATCCACCGAAACCGCGATGAGCGCGCGGCGCGTCGGTCGGCGAGGCCATCGCGTGTTATCCGGATGCTCAACTACCCGGCAGGGAAGGGGAGTTCGGTGCACGGCCGACCGAAGGCCGGACTGCCTGTGGGCGCGGCACCCCGCAGGACCGGCGCCCCGCGGGCCCGGCGCCTCGTAGGCCCGCGGCCTCATGGGCGCGGCGCCCCGCAGGACCGGCACGCCGCAGGACCGGCGCCTCGTGGGACCGGCACGCCGTGGGCCCGGCACCCCGTAGACCCGGCGACCCGTGGGACCGCCGCCTCATGGGCACGGCACCTCGTAGGCGCGGCACCTCGTGACCCGGCGCCCCACAGGCCCGGCGCACCGCAGGACCGGCACGCTGTGGGCCCGGCACCCCGTGGGCACGGCTCCTCATGGGCACGGCACCTCGTAGGACCGGCACCTCGTAGGACCGGCGCCCCGCAGGACCGGCGCCCCGCCGACCGGCGCCTCGTGGGACCGGCGCCTCGTGGGACCGGCACGCCGTGCGCCCAGCGCCTCGTAGACCCGGCACCTCGTTAGACCCGGCGACCCGTGGGACCGCCGCCTCATGGGCCCGCCGCCTCAAGGGCGCGGCGCACCACAGGACCGGCGCCCCGCAGGCGCGGCGACCCGTGGGGCCGGCGTGCTCACTGTCGGGTGTACGTCAGGCTCTCTCCGTTGCCCTGCTGCGTTCGCCGTAGCCCGCCGTCCGGCAACAGGGTGACCTCGGTGGCCTCGCCGGGGCTGCATGACGAGAGCGGTTCGCCGGAGGAGACCGTGGACGGGCCGATCCGCAACGGGCCGTTGCCGCCGGGCTGTTCGGCCAGCTTCGCCTCGAACACGCAGTGGTAGGAGCCGCCGCCCTCGGTCGGCCCGTCGGCGACCATCGTCAGTACCGTGTCGCCCACCTTCCCCTGTTTGATGGTGAGTTCGCGGGTGCCCCGCCCGGCGGCGTTGTCGATGGACGTCTCCCACGTCCCCAGGTACGCGGCCGGGACCACCCCGTCCGCGGGCGCCGAGGTTGTCGGGGACGGCGTCCCGCCGGTGGACGAATCGCCGGTCGGCGGGGCGGAGGTGGCGTTCCGGCCGCCCTTGTCGTCGGTGGCGCCGCCCCCTTCCAACAGCGCGTACACCGAGCCGCCCGCGGCGAGCGCGACGATCAGCGCGATCACGACGAGCAGGGCCGTGGACCGGCCGCTGCGGCGTTCGGGCTCCTGCGCGGCGCCGGACCCGTAGAGGCCCGGGCCGACCGGCGGCCCGTACGGCGGAGTGGAGCCGGGGCCACCGCCGTGCGGCTGCTGCGGGTACGGCTGCTGCGGATAGCCGTAGCCGGCCGGCTGGGGGTGCTGCTGCGGGTGGCCGTACGCACCGGGGGCGCCCGAAGCCCCGTACCCGGGGGCGCCGTACCCGCCGAAACCGCCGGGCGCGGGGTATCCGGGGGGTGCCGGGGGCGCGCCGGGCGCGGGCGTGTGGCCTGCGGCCATCGTCGGGAGGTAGTCGACCGGCGGGCCCCCGGCCGGGCTCCCCGGCGGGGGCGGCGCGGCGTCGTCCAGGGCGGGGGCGTGCTCCGGGGACCCGCCCGGAGCGGGAGCACCCGAAGCGGCAGCGGCCGGACCGGGAACGGCCGAAGCGGCAGCACCTGGAGCGGCAGGGGCCGGACCAGGAGTACCCAGACCGGGAACGCCCGGAACGGCAGCACCCGAAGCGGGAACGCCCGCACCGGAAGCACCCGGACCCGGAACACCCGCGCCGGGAACGCCCGAAGCGGCAGGGGCCGGACCAGAAGCGCCCGCACCGGGAACGGCCGGGTTCGGGGTGGGCGGCAGCTGTTCCTGAACCGCCGTACCGCCGTCC
>NZ_JBSGBN010000032.1:61270-78870 GCF_053601275.1 Streptomyces sp. NPDC004752
AGGCCCGGGGCGGGGGGGGGGGGGGGGGGGGGGGGGCCCGCCGGTGTCCCCCCCCCGCCCCCCCCCGGCCCCGGCCCCCCCCGCCGCCGCCCGCCGGATGTCCGCCGGGCGCCCCCGAGGGATCCGCGCCCCGAGCCCCCGCCGGGCCCGCCGCGCCCGGCGGAGCGTCCGGGGCGGCCGGGCCCTCCGGGTCCTCCACTTCAAGCAACTGGACGGCGTGCCGACCGAGTTGGGCCACCAGGGCGGCGGGCAGCCATGGGTCCCGTGACCGGCCGTCGGACACCGTGTTCTCCGCGCCGGTGTACTCCAGGATCCGGTCCAGCGTCGGCCGCGCGGCCGGGTCCTTGCGCAGGCATTCGCGGACGAGGTCGGCGATGCCCTCGGGGACGCCCGCGAGGTCGGGCTCCTCCTGGGCGATGCGGAACATCAGGGCGTGCACCCCGCTGTTGGCGCCGCCGAAGGGAAGCGAGCCGGTAGCCGCGTAGGCGAGCACGGAACCGAGGCAGAACACGTCGCAGGCGGGCGTGATCCGGTCGCCGCGCACCTGCTCGGGCGCCATGAAGCCGGGCGAGCCGACCAGCGAGCCGGTGCGGGTGAGTCCGTCCCCGGCCAGGGTCTCCAGCGCCCGCGCGATCCCGAAGTCGATGACCCGCGGCCCGTCGATGGTGACGAGCACGTTGGACGGCTTGAGGTCGCGGTGCACGATCCCGGCGGCGTGGATGTCCTGGAGCGCGTGCGCGAGCCCGGCGGCGAGGATCCGCACCGAGCGCTCGGGCAGCGGCCCGTGGTCACGCCCGACGACCTGCTGCAGGGCGGGCCCGGCGACATACCCGGTGGCCACCCACGGCACCGCGGCCTCGGTGTCCGCGTCCAGGACCGGCGCCGTCCAGTGGCCGCCGACCCGCCGGGCGGCCCGCACCTCCTGCCGGAACCGCGCCCGAAACTCCTCCTGCTCGGCGAGTTCCCCGCGTACCAGCTTCACCGCGACGGTGCGGCCCCGGTCCGAGCGGGCCAGGTACACATGCCCCATCCCGCCCGCGCCCAGCCGCGCCAGCAGTCGGTACGCCCCGATCCCGCGCGGATCCCCAGGTCCCAGCTTCTCCACGGAACCGCCGCCTCCCCCTGTATGTCGGCCTCGGACCGAGAATAGTGCGGCCCTGGAAGGAGTCGCCCGGGGCGGTGCGCGCGGTTCCGGCATATCCCTGCCCGGGGCGACACGGGGCCCAGGTCCGGGGCAACACCAGATCCAAGCCCCGAGCGGCACGGGACCCGTATCCAGGGCAGCACCAGGCCCAAGTTCGGGGCAACACCGGACCCCGAGCCCAGGCAACACACGACCCAAGCCCAGACGGCACAGGGCCCATGTCCGAGGCGGTACCGGACCCGAGAGCCCGGGGCGACCCGGAGCCCAAGCCCAGACGACACCAGGCCCAAGCCCCAGGCGGCACGGGACCCGTATCCAGGGCAACACCAGACCCAAGCCCCAGGCGGCACGGGACCCGTATCCAGGGCAACACCAGACCCAAGCCCCAGGCGGCACGGGACCCGTATCCAGGGCAACACCAGGCCCAAGTTCGGGGCAACACCAAACCCCGAGCCCAGACGGCACAGGGCCCATGTCCGGGGCGGTACCGGACCCGAGAGCCCGGGGCGACCCGGGGCCCGAGCCCAGACGACACCAGACCCAAGCCCGGGGCAGCACCAGGCCCGAGCCCGGACGACACGGAACCCGAGCCCAGGCGGCACGAGGCCCGTATGCCAGGGCGGTACCGGACCCAAGAACCTGGGGCGACCCGGGGCCCAAGCCCAGACGACACCAGACCCGAGCCCGGACGGCACGGAATCCGAGCCCAAGCGGCAGCGGGGCTGGCGCCGGGCATGATCCCGAGTGCTGCGAAGCCGTCGGCGTCGACAACCTGTCGCTAAAATCGCCCGACCACGGAACAGGACGCCGATGTCCGGTCCGTATCCCGGACATCTACGCTCGCGGCCATGACCCCTCAGCCGAACCCCGACGCCGGCGCCGCCGTGAAGGCCGCGGACCGTGCGCATGTCTTTCACTCCTGGTCCGCTCAGGAACTCATCGACCCGCTCGCCGTGGCCGGCGCGGAAGGGTCGTACTTCTGGGACTACGACGGCACCCGGTATCTGGACTTCACCAGCGGGCTCGTCTTCACCAACATCGGCTACCAGCACCCGAAGGTGGTCGCCGCGATCCAGGAGCAGGCCGGGTCCCTGACCACGTTCGCGCCCGCGTTCGCGGTCGAGGCCCGCTCCGAGGCGGCCCGGCTGATCGCCGAGCGGACACCGGGCGACCTCGACAAGATCTTCTTCACCAACGGCGGCGCGGACGCGATCGAGCATGCCGTCCGCATGGCCCGGCTGCACACGGGCCGCCCGAAGGTGCTGTCGGCGTACCGCTCCTACCACGGCGGCACCCAGCAGGCGGTCAACCTCACCGGCGACCCGCGCCGCTGGCCCTCCGACAGCGGCTCCGCCGGGGTCGTCCACTTCTGGGCGCCGTTCCTCTACCGCTCCCGCTTCTACGCCGAGACCGAGGAGCAGGAGTGCGCCCGGGCGCTGGAGCACCTGGAGACCACGATCGCCTTCGAGGGTCCGGGCACCGTCGCCGCGATCGTCCTGGAGACGATCCCGGGCACGGCGGGCATCATGGTGCCGCCGCCGGGTTACCTCGCGGGCGTGCGGGAGCTGTGCGACAAGTACGGGATCGTCTTCGTCCTGGACGAGGTCATGGCCGGGTTCGGGCGGACCGGCGAGTGGTTCGCGGCCGACCTGTTCGGCGTCGTGCCCGACCTGTTGACCTTCGCGAAGGGCGTGAACTCCGGATATGTGCCGCTCGGCGGTGTGGCCATCTCCGGGAAGATCGCCGAGACCTTCGGCAGGCGCCCCTACCCGGGCGGCCTGACGTACTCCGGCCATCCGCTGGCCTGCGCCGCCGCCGTCGCCACGATCAACGTGATGGCGGAGGAGGGCATCGTCGCCAACGCGAAGCGGCTGGGCGCGTCCGTGCTGGAGCCGGGGCTGCGCCAACTGGCGGAGCGGCACCCCAGCGTGGGCGAGGTGCGCGGCGTCGGCATGTTCTGGGCCCTCGACCTGGTGAAGAACCGGGACACCCGGGAGCCGCTGGTGCCGTACAACGCGGCGGGCGAGGCGAACGCGCCGATGGCCGCGTTCGGCGCCGCCGCCAGGCAGCACGGCCTGTGGCCCTTCGTCAACATGAACCGCACCCATGTCGTACCGCCCTGCAACGTCTCCGAGGCCGACCTGAAGGAGGGTCTCGCGGCCCTGGACGCCGCCCTGAGCGTGGCCGATACCTACACGGAGTGAGGGCCTGCGCAGCACCGATTCTCACCGGGCGCAACCCGAACGCGTAAGGTGGCGTGCTCGTAGACATAAGCGAGTACGTCACCCGCACGTGTGAGGAGAGACCGCCGACCATGCCGGGCAACGGGGCCGTGACGCGCAGCACCCTGCGCCAGCAGATCGCGGACGCGCTGCGTGACGAGGTGCTCGCCGGCCGGCTCCAGCCGGGGCGCGAGTTCACGGTGAAGGAGATCGCCGAGCAGTACGGCGTGTCGGCGACCCCGGTCCGGGAGGCGCTGGTCGATCTGTCCGCGCAGGGCATCCTGGAGGCCGACCAGCACCGCGGTTTCCGCGTCCCGGAGTACTCGCTGACGGACTACTGGGGCATGGTCGAGGCCCGCAGCCTGATCACCGACGGCATATTCCAGGCCCTCGCCGACGGTCACAACGCCTTCCAGGACCCGGCCGAACCGCGGATCGCGGCGGCCCTCGCCACGGTGCGGCGGCGCGGCGAGGAGGCCCGGCGCGCGGCGGGCACCGGCGACCTGAGCGTGCTCATCGGCTACGACCTGCGTTTCTGGCGCGAGCTGAGCGGCCTGTTCGGCAACCCCTACCTCGCCGACTTTCTGCACCGGCTGCGCCTGCTGTCCTGGGTGTGCGCGGTACAGCACCTGCGCCTTCTGCCGGATCTGCGCGGACTGCTGTGGTCCGGCCACACCGAACTGGTCGACGCGCTGGTGCGCCGGGACGCCGCCGCGGCCCGCGCGGTCGTCACCGAGTACAACGCGCACGCCTTCGCCCTCATCGAGCAGTTGGCGGCCCGGTGAGCGGCGGTACCGGAGCGGTCGACCTCACCGTCGTGGTCCCCGCCTACAACGAGGCGGCGCGCCTCGGCCCCACCCTCGCCGCCATCACCGGCTACCTGGGCGAGAACGAGGGCCGCTGGGGCGAGTGGGAGGTCGTCGTCGCCGACGACGGGTCGACCGACGGCACCGGGGACGTCGTCACCCGGCTCGGGCATCCGCAGGTCCGGCTGGTCACCGCCCCGCGCAACCGGGGCAAGGGCCATGCCCTGCGGCTCGGGGTCGCCGACTCGCGCGGGCGGCGGGTGCTGGTCACCGACGCCGATCTGGCCGCCCCCATCGAGGAGTTGGAGCGGCTCGACAAGGCGCTCAGCGAGGGGAACGCGGTGGCGATCGGTTCGCGTTCGGTGCCGGGCGCGGACATCGCACACCGGCAGCACCGGGTCCGCGAATGGCTCGGCCGCGCCGGCAACCTGCTGATCCGCGCCACCGCGGTGCCCGGCATACGGGACACCCAGTGCGGTTTCAAACTGTTCGACGGAGACCAGGCGCGCACGGTGTTCGCGGCCTCCCGGCTCGACGGCTGGGGCATCGACGTGGAGGTGCTCCAGCGCTTCCACCGCTCGGGCTGGCCGATAGCCGAGGTCCCGGTGCGCTGGAGCCACCAGCCCGGTTCGAAGATCGGCCCGCTCGACTACGCGCGCGTGCTGGCCGACCTGGCCCGGCTGCGGGCCCGCGCGCTGCGCCCCGCCGATCTGCTGGCGACCGTCCTGTTCCTGCTGATGGCGGTCCTGCTCTACTCGGGCCGCCTTCTCGACCCGGCCCACCGCTATCTCCCGGACTCGTTGCAGGACCAGAACCAGTGGGAGTGGTTCTTCGCGGTGACGGCCGACAACGTCGCCCATCTGCGCAACCCGCTCTTCACCGACCTGCAAGGCTTCCCCGACGGCGTCAACCTGATGGCCAACACGGTCATGCTGGGCCTGTCCGTGCCGTTCGCGCCGCTCACGCTGCTGGCCGGTCCGGCGGTCTCGCTGAGCGTGTGCATGGCGCTGGGCCTGGCCGCCACCGCGGCCGCCTGGTACTGGCTGATCGTGAAACGGGTGGTGCGGCAGCGGGCCGCCGCGTTCCTCGGCGCGTCCCTGGCCGCCTTCGCCCCGCCGATGGTCAGCCACGCCAACGCGCACCCCAACTTCGTGGTCCTGTTCATGATCCCGCTGATCATCGACCGCGCCCTGCGGCTGTGCGCGGGCGCCCGCGTGGTGCGGGACGGGATCGTGCTGGGGCTGATGGCGACCTACCAGATCTTCCTCGGCGAGGAGCCACTGCTGCTCGCCTCGATCGGCATGCTGCTGTTCGCCGCCGGCTACGGGGCCGTTCGCCGGGATGTGGCGCGGCGGGTCTGGCGGCCCCTGGCCAGGGGCCTGCTGATCGGCGCGGCGGTCTGTCTGCCGCTGGTCGCCTTCCCGCTGTACTGGCAGTTCGCCGGCCCGCAGAGCTACAAGAGCGTCCTGCACGGCGACAACGCGGGCAACAGCCCTCTCTCGCTGCTCGCCTTCGCCGAGCGCTCCCTGATCGCCGGCGACGCCCAGATCGCGGGTTCCCTCTCGCTCAACCCCACGGAGCAGAACGCCTTCTACGGCTGGCCGCTGGTCGCCCTCGCCTTCGCGATCGTCGTACGGCTGTGGGAGCGGGCCCTGGTCAAGGCGCTGGCGTTCACGGCGGTGGCCGCCGCGCTGCTGTCGCTCGGCCCGCGGATCCGCATGCCGCTCACCGACACCGTCTTCCGCGGCCCGTGGGCGGCGCTGGCCCATCGGCCGCTGTTCGAGTCGGTCATCGAGGGCCGACTGGCGATGATCTGCGCGCCCGCGCTCGGCATCCTGCTCGCGATCGCCGTGGACCGGCTGGCCGCGACCCGCGCCGCGGCGACCCAGTACGTCGGGCTGCTCGGCGTCGCCCTGGCGCTGCTTCCGCTGGTCCCGGCGCCGCTGAAGTCCGTGCCGCGGGCCCCGGTGCCGGCGTTCATCGCGGACGGGATGTGGAAGCCGTACGTCCACAAGGGCGAGTCGCTGGTCCCGGTGCCGCTGCCCGACCCCGGCGCCGCGGAGGCGCTGCACTGGCAGACCGCGGCGGGCCTCGGCTTCCGGCTGCCCGGCGGCTACTTCAACGGCCCCTACGGTGCGGACCGCATCGGCATCTACGGCGCCTCCCCCCGCTACACCTCCAACATGCTGCGCGAGGTCCACTACACGGGCGTGGTCCCGGAGATCGGCGCGAACTGGCGGGCGCAGGCCCGGCGGGACTTCGCGTACTGGAGGGCGGGCGTCCTGGTGCTCGCCCCGCAGACCAACGACGGTCCGCTGCGCGATGCCGTGACGAAGCTGACCGGCCGGCCGGGGAAGTGGACCGGCGGGGTGTGGGTATGGGACCTGCACAGGGGGAGCTGACCCCGTGCCGCACCGACTACCCTTCCCTGACCACCTGCCGTGCGTGCAAGCGCGCCGCGTGCCGATGCGAGGAGCCCTCTTTGGCCTGTGACCTGTGGCTGGTACCGCTCGTCGACGTGTTGTGCCACACCCCCGACAACCCGTTCGCCGAGGAACTCGCGCAATACAACGAGGTGCTCGCCGAGTCCGGGCTGCCACCGGTGCCGGTGTACCAGTACATGCCGGGCCTGTCCGGCGATGTCGCCCCGGTGGCCGGTTTCGACTACGACGCGCTGCATTTCCTGCGCCGGGCCTATCTGCTCCAGGTGTGCGGGCTGCCGGTGACCCCGGTGGACGACCTGGGCGGGGACTACGAGCAACTGCTGGAGATGTTCGAGTCGACGGCCCAGCAGTCGCATCTGGTCTGGCACTACGACCACGCCGGCGCCTATGTCCCGGTGGACTTCCCGCAGCCGCTGTCCAACGACGAACTGCTGGCGGGCGGCGGCCCGTTGGGCTCCTCGCAGGCGCTGCTGCGGGACCTGGAACAGGTGGCCCCGGCGATCGGTATCGATCCGGCCAACCCGCCGGCCGCCCCCGAACCGCCGAGCGCGCCTACGGAACTGGAGGAGCCGGCCGGGCCGGCGCCGTACGACCCGAGCCCGTTCGCCCGTGAACGGCACGTCTGGCTCGGCCTGCACGCCGCGGCCACCCGGAGTCTGGCCCAGGGCTCGATGATCGTCTTCAGCTGACTGCCCGGTTCCCCGTCTTCAGCTGAGGGTCCGATTCCGCGGGGACCGATTCCGCGGGGGCCTGGTTCCGTGGGGAGCGCGGTCGCGCCCCTGCGATCATCGACGCCATGATCGACAAGGTGATCACGACTTCCCGACGCTCCGTCCTGACCGTCCTCGCCGCCGCCGGACTCGGCACCGCGCTGCCCACCGCGCTCGGTGCCGCGCCCGCGTCCGCCGCGACCGACCTGTACGCCTCCAACACGGACCTCTACCAGAAGCTCGCCGGACGCGAGGGCATCGACTTCGCCCGCCGCCACCGGCGCCACGCCTGCACCGACGACGACCAGTCGACGGCACCGGGCTCGTATCCCCGGACCGCGATCCTCGCCCTGCACGGCGGCGGCATCGAGGGCGGCACCTCCGAACTGTGCCTGGGCATCGCGGGTTACGACCCGAAGGACCTCACACCCCGCTACGGGACCGGGGCGCCGCTGTACGACTACTGGATGTTCGAGGGCATCAGATCCAGCGGCAACTCCGAACTCCATGTCACCTCCACCCACTGCGACGACCACATGGCCCGCTCGCTGGCGGCCGGCGCCCTCAACGTGGTGAGCGTGCACGGCTGTACGGCCGCCCAGGCGGGCGCCCCGGCGTCCCGCCCCGAGGCGGTGGTGGTCGGTGGTCGCAACTCCGTCCTGCGCCGGTACCTCGGCGAGGCGCTGGGCGCGGCGGGCGTCCAGACGATCGACGCGTCCGCCGACGACGACATCGCCGGGGTCTCCCCGGACAACATCTGCAACCGGACCCTGCTCGGCATGGGCGCCCAGCTGGAACTGACGACGGAGCTGCGGGCGACCATGTTCGGCACCAACACCGTCAAGGGCAGGGCCGGTTCGGTCACCGCGGAGTTCTGGACGTTCGCGGACGCGGTACGGGCGGCGGTGGCCCGTATGGAGGCGGATCCGTCCCAGGCCGTCCTCTGACGGAGCGTAGGCGGCCGCTCCGGGCCGGTCAGAAGATGTCCGTCTGCACGCCCGGGTCGTTCCAGACGAGGCCGAAGGACGGACAGGAGGCGCTGCCCCCGTCCCAGTGGGCGGAGAGGGTGACCGTCCGGGGCCGGCTGTTCAGGCGGTAGTCGGTCCGGATGTCGTACGCCCGGAGCCATTTCAGGTCGCGCGACACGATCTCCGTGCCGTTGACGCTCAGCCGCCAGCGGATCGTCCGGTCGACGCACCCGGCGGGTACCGAGACATGGAGGAAGCCACGGAGCCGGTACCCGCGCAGACCGATGACCGACGGGGCGTCGAACGTGGTGTCGATCCCCTGGCTCACGTCCCAGGTGTAGTAGTGCGTGCGGATCGAGCCCTCCGCCGCGGCCTCCATGTCCTCCTGGTGGGCGGGTTCCGCGCCGTCCCGGTAGCGCAGTTCGCCCGGTGTCTTGAGGAAGATGAGCAGGGCGAACGCGCCGACGGCGGCCAGGAAGACGGCGAGCACGGCTCGCTCGGCGGCCGTGGAGGGCCTGCCGGTCCCGGCGGCGGGACCGGCGGCGGGACCGGCGGCGGGACCGGCGGCCGAATCCGAGGCGTGATCAGAAGCGTGGTCAGAAGACGAACCAGACATCGAACTTCCTGGACAGTTCGGGTTCATGCCAGATCAGGCCGAAGGAGGAGCAGGCGCCGGTGCCTCCGTCCCAGGAGGCGTCGACCGTGATCCGGTCCGGGGTGCGATCGAGGCCGTAGTCCGTCGATACGTCGTACGAGCGGCGTCCCGTCAGGTCGCCCGCGCCCTTGCGGACGCCGTCGACGGTGATGCGCCAGTGCAGCGTCCGATCGGCGCAGTCGGCCGGGACCGAGAGGGAGAGCCGGCCCTGGAGTCCGTCCACGGCACCGGCACGCCCTGGCCGGAAGGTGGTGGTGACGTCGTCCCGTACGTCCCAGACGTAGGTCTTCTCGTCGGTCGGCGCGGTGGCGGGCGCACGGCCGGTGGTGTGCGTCAGCGGGATGCCGGCGAAGGTGATGAGCCAGGCGCAGAGGACGTAGCCGAGGCAGAGCGCGACGAGCAGCAGCCAGAAGTCGCGCCAGCCCGGCGCGTCCCGTCGGGTGGGGGGCGTCCTGGGGGTTTCGGGCCGCTCCCCGGGGTCGGGGGGCGGGTCGTCGGGGGGTGCGTCGTCAGGGGGCGGGCGGTCGGTGTCCGGCCCGGTCCGTGCGCTCATCTGGGCCGCGGGTACGGCGTCGACGAGCGCCGTCGGCCGGTCCGCCCCGGAGGCCGGAGCCTGGTTCGGTGCCAGGTGTGCCGCCGGATTCGGTGCCGGGTTCGGTGCCGGGTGTGCCGCCGGATTCGGTGCCGGGTTCGGTGCCGGGTGTGGTGCCGGTTCGGTGAGCAGCCGCTCGACCTGCTCGCGCAGCACCTGGACCTCACGCCGCAGGAGTCGGACCTGTTCCTGCCGCGCCGCCAGGTCGTCCGCCATCCGGCGGGTGTAGTCCCGGGCGTGGTCCAGTCGCCGCCGGTGCCCGTCCACCGCGGTCCGGGCCGCGTCACGTTCGGCCTCCGCGGTCTCGGCGCGCGTGGTGGTGGCGGCGAGTTCGGCCTCCAGCGTGGCCAGCCGGGCGTCCAGCGCGGACAGCCGGGTGCCGGACCGCTCGTCGAGGGCGCGGCGCTCGTGCACGGCCCGGGTGAGACCGGCCCTGAGCCGGTCGACCTCCTCCTGCCAGTGCAGCAGGCGGGTCTCGGCGTCGGGGTCCGCCCGCTGCGCCCGGCGGCGCAGTCCGTGCAGCCGGGCCAGCTCGTCGTCCGGGGGCCCGAGGCCCTGTCCGGCCAGGAGGGCGGCGAGCCCGTCCAGGAAGGTTCCGGGCGCGACGGCCCCGCCCCGCAGATACCGGTCGAGCGTGGCGGCGGGCGTCCCGAGCGCGTCGGCGAGGGGCCGTCCGGCGCCCCAGCGCTCCTCGGCGGGCCCAAGGGCGCCGCGCAGCGCCTCCGCGTAGGCGAGGGCCTCGGGGGTTCTGGCCCCGGTCCAGCGGTTGCGGACGAGGGTGATGCTGTGACCGGCGCCGCGCGCCCGCTGCTGCGGCACGGGGCGGTCCTGGCCGATCAGCCGCCGCCGTACGTGCCAGTACAGCGTGTTCATGTCCAGCAGATCGGGTCCGGCCGGGATGCCCTCGCCCAGGGTCCTGAGCAGTTCGCCGGTGAAGGCGGTGTACTCCTCGTCCGGCGGGGCCAGCGCCTTCTTCGTCTCCGCGCACGCCGTCATCACATAGGTCCCCTCCACCAGGGTGTGATCGGCGAAGTCGGCCGTGGCGCCGAGGTGTCCCTCCATGGCGCCGCCGCTGTAGCAGCAGTCCAGGATCACCACGCGGCTGCGCGCCGGGCAGGCGTTGACCAGGACGTGCCGCAGCCTGCTGTACTCCACCGCATGGTGCAGCCGGTCGGCGTGCGAGTCAGGCAGCGCCAGATGGAGTCCGCCCTCCGGGGACGGCAGCCCGTGTCCGGCGAAGTACAGCAGGAAGGCGTCGCGGGCCTGGGCCGCGGCGGCCTGCACGACGTCGACGACATCGACGGGGGATACGGGGTTCGGCAGGAGGACGCAGTGTTCCGCGGGCAGCCCCCACACGTCGGGGTCGCAGAGCAGCCCCGCGATCCCGGTCACGTTGTTGGCGACCGACGGCAGTCCGGCCAGCGAGACATAGCTGTCCACGCCGATGACCACCGCTCGGGAGGCGGCGGGATCCGGCAGCCCCATCAGTCGCTCTCCGGCCCGCTCCGCGGCGGCAACTGCCGGACGCTGTCAGCCTGCTGGGCGCTGTCGGCCGACCGAGCGCTGTCAGCCCGCCGGGCGCCGTCGGCCGACCGAGCGCTGTCAGCCCGCCGGGCGCCGTCGGCCGAGCCGGTCCGCTCCGCGTCCACGCCCTCCAGCGCCGCCACGATCCGCCGCACCGTGTCGTCGTCGCAGTCGCCCTGGACGGTGACCGAGCGGTCGCCCGAGGTGATGGTGAGCGCGGGGGCGGCCGGACGCGCGGTGCGCCAGGCGGCATAGGCCAGGGCCAGGTTGAGCGCGGCGAACCCCTGGCCGAGCACCAGGTCGATGACCTCGACCGCGCCCATCGTCCCGGCGCCCTGTCGGGCTGGCACCAGGGCCGGCTCGGCATGCCGCCGCGCCTCCGGGTCCTGCCGCAGCCACCGGTACAGGTCGAGCAGCGCGAGTTCCCCGTCCTCCGCCGCGGCCCCGATCTCGGCGTGCACGGCCTCCGCTCGATGGTCCATGCCGAGCACGATAGTCACCCGCGACGACCGCCGCCGGAGGATGCCGATGCCTCATGCGCGTGGGGGACCGCGGGTGCGGTCCCCCACGCCACCCGCCCCGCTACAGGAACGAGTTGATCTGGATCGTCTCGTCGCGGCCCGGGCCCACCCCGATCGCGGAGATCGGGGCGCCGGACATCTCCTCCAGCGCCTTGACGTACTGCTGTGCGTTCTTGGGCAGGTCGGAGAAGGACTTGGCCTTGGTGATGTCCTCGGACCAGCCCGGCAGCGTCTCGTAGACGGGCTTGGCGTGGTGGAAGTCCGTCTGGGAGTACGGGAGCTCCTCGACCCGGCGGCCGTCGATCTCATAGCCGACGCAGACCGGGATCCGCTCCCAGCCGGTGAGCACGTCCAGCTTGGTGAGGAAGAAGTCGGTCAGACCGTTGACCCGGGTCGCGTACCGCGCGATCACCGCGTCGAACCAGCCGCAGCGCCGGTCCCGGCCGGTCGTGACGCCCCGCTCGCCGCCGATCCGGCGCAGCGCCTCGCCGTCCTCGTCGAACAGCTCGGTCGGGAAGGGCCCGGCCCCGACACGGGTCGTGTACGCCTTGAGGATGCCGATGACCCGGCTGATCTTCGTCGGGCCGACGCCGGCACCGGTGCAGGCCCCGCCCGCGGTGGGGTTGCTGGAGGTGACGAACGGATAGGTGCCGTGGTCGATGTCCAGCAGCGTGCCCTGCCCGCCCTCGAAGAGGACGACCTTGTCCTGCTCCAGCGCCTCGTTGAGGACCAGCACCGTGTCCGCGACGTACGGCTTGAGCTGCTCCGCGTAGCCCAGCAGCTCCTCGACCACCTGGTCGGCGGTGATGGCGCGCCGGTTGTAGAGCTTGGTCAGCATCTGGTTCTTGACGTCGAGCGCCGCCTCGACCTTCTGCTGCAGGATCGACTCGTCGTACAGGTCCTGGACCCGGATACCGACGCGGTTGATCTTGTCGGCGTAGGTGGGGCCGATACCGCGTCCCGTCGTACCGATCTTCCGCTTCCCGAGGAACCGTTCCGTCACCTTGTCGACGGTGACGTTGTACGGCGTGATGATGTGCGCGTTACCGCTGATCAGAAGCTTGGAGGTGTCGACACCGCGTTCGTTCAGACCGCTCAGCTCGGAGAGCAGCACCGATGGGTCTACGACGACGCCGTTGCCGATGACCGGCGTACAACCGGGGGAGAGGATTCCGGAAGGAAGGAGGTGGAGTGCATACTTCTGGTCGCCGACGACAACCGTGTGGCCGGCGTTGTTGCCGCCCTGGTACCGGACGACATAATCCACCGAGCCGCCGAGCAGGTCGGTGGCCTTCCCCTTGCCCTCGTCACCCCACTGAGCACCGAGCAGCACAAGTGCGGGCACGCGCGTACACCCCTTCCGGGCGGGGCATGTCCAAGGTCAGGGGCGTACGCGTAGGGTTCACCGCCACGTACCACCGCGACCGCCGTTGGTCGCACAACCGTCGGACCGGATGCCCCGGAATAGACGAAGCCCCTGGCGCAATCGCGCAAGGGGCTCTTGCACAAAGATGCTACCCGAGGAAGCGAGGCAGGACCGAGGTGGCGACTTTCGCGACGTCCGATCAGCTGCTGGTGATCATCGATCCGGTTGCCCGGCGGGCCGACGGCGAGTCCGTTCGCATCGCGAAAGACGTGCTCAGCGCGGGCGCGACCACGAAGGTGTGCCTGCCGGACGATCCGGAGGAGTTCGCCCGGGCGCTGGCCCGCCGTGGGTCGCGGCGGCCGGTGGTGGTCGGCGACGACCGCGCGCTGGTACGGGCCGTGTCCCTGCTGCACCGGCAGCGGGAGCTGGCCGGATGTGTGCTGTCCATGGTTCCGGTCGGGGGTGTGCTGGCGCTGGCGGAGACGCTCGGCGTGCCGACGGGGGCGGTGGCGGCCGCACGGGCGGTGCTGGACGGGACGGGGCGCCGCATGGACCTGCTGGTGGACGACAGCGACGGGGTGGTGCTGGGCGCCCTGCGGATCCCGCCGCTCGTGCCGCACGAGGGCCGCCCGGCGGAGCCGGTGGGCGCCACCGCCGTCTCCGGGCGTCCGTGGCTGCGCTCGACGTACCGGTCGCTGGTACGCACCCTGGCGCCCCGGCCGCCCCGGCCCGCCCCGGCCGCCCCGCCCGGTCCGGCCCGGCTGCGGGTGGAGGTCGACGGGGCGACGCTGGTCGACCTGGACCAGCCGGTGGAGGCGGTGTCGGTGACGCCGGGCAGCGCCGGGCGGGCCGAGGTCGAGGTCGAGGTGCGGCCGGTGTCGGTGGGCGCGGAGGCGTCCCCGCTGCGGGTGTCGGGACGCACGGTGACCGTGACCGGAACGGACTTCCGCTACCGGACGGACGCGGGGGTCACGGGCCCGGTCCGCCGCCGCACCTGGACCCTCCGGGAACGGGCCTGGACCCTGACCCTCCCGCCCCCGCTGCCGTAGCCCCGTAGCCCCGTAGCCCCGGCCCCGGGACGGTGTTCCCGATCACCTCGCTGCCCGTGCCGGTCCAGCAGGTGGCCGCGGTCGTAGCCCGCGGGGCGAGGGCGCGGGGTAGTCCTGCAACGGTGCCAGTGCCCCAACAGGCAACGTTCGCCCCGTCACGACGCCCGGCACGCTCCCCCAAGCTCTCGGCTCCGCTCGAGCAGGGGGGACCCCCACGACGCCGCTCCTCAACGGGCAAACGTTGCCTGCCGGGGCACTAGTCGGCGGAGCGGGCCGGGGTGCGGTTGTCGGGGGTGTTTCGCGGGTACAGCCGCTCGCGGTGCAGTCGCCAGCGCTCCATGATGTTCGCCACGTCCTGTTCGATGAACTCGAAGAAGGCGAGGGTCTCCGCGAGGCGGCGGCCCGCCGGGGTCTCGGCGCCCAGGCTCGCCACGCCCTCCCGCAGCGCGTCCTCCCAGCGCTTGATGATCGCCTCGCGGTTGGTGAGCGCCTGGTACCACTGGTCGCTGTGCACCCGGTACCGCTCGCGCCGCGAGCCGGGCTCCCGCTCCCGGGAGACCATGTGCACCTGGGCCAGATAGCGCACCGCACCGGAGACTGCCGCGGGGCTGATTCTGAGCCGGTCCCCCAGTTCGGCGGAGGTCAGCGTGCCGGTGTCGGAGGCCAGCAGCGCCGCGAACACCCGGGCCGGCATGCGTGGCATGCCCGCCTCGACGAGCTGCGCCGCGAAGGACTCCACAAACCGCGAGACCGACTCCGGATCCCGCCCCGCCACCGTTGACTCCGTCATATGGTCACCCTACCCGCGGTTTATACACTTCTTTAACTTCACAAATTTCTGAAAGAAGCGTACGTTCCCCATCATGACGAAGGCAATCACGGTCTCGGGACTCCACAAGTCCTTCGGCCGCACCCACGCGCTGGACGGTCTCGACCTGGAGGTCGAGACCGGCGAGGTGCACGGCTTCCTCGGCCCCAACGGCGCCGGCAAGTCCACCACCATCAGGGTCCTGCTCGGCCTGCTGCGGGCCGACTCGGGCGCCGCACAGGTACTCGGCCGCGACCCGTGGACAGACGCCGTCGAGGTGCACCGGCGCATCGCCTACGTGCCCGGAGACGTGACCCTGTGGCGCAACCTCTCCGGCGGCGAGGTCATCGACCTCTACGGCCGCCTGCGCGGCGGACTCGATCCGCGGCGCCGCGCGGAGCTGATCGAGCGCTTCGAACTGGACCCCACCAAAAAAGGGCGCACCTACTCCAAAGGCAACCGACAGAAGGTCGCCCTGGTCGCCGCCTTCGCCTCGGACGTCGACCTGCTGATCCTGGACGAGCCGACGTCCGGCCTCGACCCGCTGATGGAGGCGGTCTTCCAGCACTGCGTCGAGGAGGAACGCGACCGGGGCCGCACGATCCTGCTGTCCTCGCACATCCTCAGCGAGGTGGAGGAGCTGTGCGACCGGGTGAGCATCATCCGGGCGGGCCGCACGGTGGAGACCGGCTCCCTGGCGGACCTGCGCCATCTGACCCGGACCAGCGTCAGCGCCGAACTCGCGGGCCCGCCGAACGGGCTCACGCACCTGCCCGGCGTCCACGACCTCGACATCCAGGGCCACCGCGTCCGCCTCCAGGTCGACACGGACAAGCTGAACGAGGTCCTGCGCTCGCTGAGCGAGTCCGGCGTGCGCTCGCTGACCTCGACCCCGCCGACGCTGGAGGAGCTTTTCCTGCGGCATTACGAGGACGAGACGCCCGAAACCGCCGGGACGGCCGAGACCGCCGGGACTGCAGAGACCGCCACGACGGACGCGACCGCCGCGAACGCCACGCCCGCCGCGACCGACGAGGTGGCACGGTGACCGCCGCCGCGCTCGCCCCCGAGGCCCGGGGCGCCCGGTCCGGCGGTTCCCGGCACCTGGCCGGCACCGGCATCCTGCTGCGCTTCGCGCTGCGCCGGGACCGCGTGCTGATCCCGGTGTGGGTCGCGGTCAACGCGCTGATGGTCCTCTCCATGCCGAAGTCACTGACGAGCCTGTACGGCACCGCCGCCGCGCGCGTCGACCTGCTCCACCAGATGGACACCAACCCCTCCCTGCGCGCGCTCATCGGCCCGGTCTTCGACGACTCGCTGGGCGCCCTGACGGCCTGGCGCGTCGGCATCTACGCGGGCGCGCTCGCCGCGGTGACGAGCCTGCTCATCGTGGTCCGGCACACCCGGGACGAGGAGGAGAGCGGGCGGCAGGAACTCGTCTCGTCCGGCATGGTCGGCCGCCGCGCCCCGCTGACCGCGGGCCTGCTGGCCGCGGCCGTGGCGAACGCCGTACTGACGCTGCTGGTCGGCGCCGGCCTGGCCGGACACGGCGGCGCCGGGGCGCTCGCCTTCGGCCTGGGCATCGCCGGGGTCGGCATGGTCTTCGCGACGGCGGCGGCGATCGTGGTCCAGCTGACGGAGAGCGCACGGCTGGCCCGCGGTCTGACCGCGGGCGTGCTCGGCGCCGCGTTCGTGCTGCGCGCGGCCGGCGACTCGGCGTCCGCCGACGGCTCCTCGGCCCTGACCTGGCTGTCCCCGCTCGGCTGGCTGGAGAACCTGCGGGCCTTCGCCGGCGAACGCTGGTGGGTCCTGCTGCTGTTCGCCGCGGCCGTGGCCGCGCAGGCCGCCGTCGCCTATGTGCTGGCCGGCCGCCGCGACACCGGGATGAGCTTCCTGCCGACCCTGCCGGGACCGGCCCAGGGGCGGCTCGGCTCGGCCGGCGCACTGGCCTGGCGGCTCCAGCGGGGCAGCGTCCTCGGCTGGTCGATCGGCTTCTTCCTGGCCGGGGTGGTCTACGGCGGGATGACCGATGGCGCGGCCGACCTGGTCCGCGACAACAAGCAGGCCCGGGACCTGTTCGCGCGCTTGGGCGGCCAGTCCGGGATCACCGACGCGTTCCTCGCCTCGATGGTCGGCATCATGGGCCTCGTCGCCGCCCTGTACGTCGTCTCGTCCGTGCTGCGGCTGTACGGCGAGGAGACCACCGGCCGGGCGGAGCCCGTCCTGGCCGGGGCAGTGGGCCGGCTGCGCTGGGCGGCGGGCCATCTGACGATCGCCTTCGGCGGGGTGGTGGTGCTGATGCTCCTGACCGGGCTTGGCTTCGCCGCCGGTTACGGCAAGCAGGTCGGCCCGATCCTCGGGGCGTGCCTGGTGCAGGTGCCCGCCGTCTGGGTGGTCGGCGGCCTGGCGGTCCTCCTGTACGGCGTGCTGCCGCGCGGCGCGATGGCGGCCTGGGCGGTCGCCGGTGCGGTGCTGCTGATCGGCTGGGTCGGTCCCGCGCTGGACGTCCCGCAGGCGGTGCTCGACCTGTCCCCCTTCGGCCATCTGCCCAAGCTGCCGGGCGGCCCGATGCAGTGGAGTCCGGTGCTCATCCTCCTGGCGCTGGCCGTCGCGCTGGTCGGCGCCGGCCTTGCGGCCCTGCGCCGACGGGACCTGACGACCTGACGAGGCGCTGGGCGCTGTGCCTGCACGGGCCGGGCACTCGCCATGGCGCGGCGCGCCCGCGGCCGGGTGCGGCAGTGTTGTGGCTGAGCGCGCAGTTCCCCGCGCCCCTTCAGGGCGCCATCACAGC